>CAIXME010000692.1 GCA_903920425.1 uncultured Pirellula sp.
CCGAATGGGCTGGATGATCAGAGCTTCCGTCATAGTCCCTCAGTGCGCGAACGTAGGCAGCAATTACGGGTGGTTCCGAGATGCCGCGTTTGCTGAACGCTTCAATAACGAACTCTGCCACCCCTTTTTTTTCGTCATCCATCAATGGAAGGCACCGTGACACCGCGGAATCTGGATCGATTGCAAAAAATGCATTTACAAGCCCCCAACGGATTTGAACTGACTTGTGATTTTTTGCGAGTTCAAGTGAATCAAGTAGTGGGCGAGCAAAAGGACCAAGCAGAGCAATCGCTTCTGGAGAATCATTTTGCGTGAACTCGTCTTCCATGTCGTCGAGCAGCAATTGTCCCAATAGATCTAAGGCCTCCTTGGAAGGAGCGTTAGAGATTTTGCAAATCGCAGTCGCAGACCAGATTCGAACATCTTTGTCGTATTCAGGGGCTGTAAGCTTTTTGAGTTTCGCAAGTGCATCCGATGCCTTCGGCCCAATCTTTGCCAAGAGGCGAGCAGCCCGCCCCCTTAGCTTTTTCGGTTGAGCGAAGTGGTTTGAAATCGCGATGTAGACGTCAGAATCGTTTTCGAGCAATTCGATGACTTCGGGGATCACCGAGGCAATGCATTCACATCGTTCATCCAGCGCATCCAGAACGGTCCATTTGACCATCGGATCGGAATCCAGCAGAAGCTTGCCAAACTGGAGTACCGTAAGCTCGCTATTGTCCGCGACGGCACTGAGTGCTGAAATCGCTCGGGAACGCAGGTAAACATCATCATTGCCAACGTATGGCAAGATAAGCTCATATGCACGGCCATTTGGCTTGCCAATTCTAGATATGACTTCGAATGCGCGTCCACGTGCTCGATCGGACTCGAGCGTCGGAACCGCATGCAGGATAGATTCTGCCGCTGTCGATGGGAGATCGAGCATTTTAGACCTTGCACTATCACTCACCGTTTCACGACCCATGATGTGTTCAACGACAGCACGCTCGTCGTTTAAAAGCAAAGTGAGTTGTCTCGCAATTTCCGACTGTTCCAGCGTGCCATTAGGCAACAACGAGATTGCTGATTCAACGTCCTGCGCACTTCCCGTTTTTAGCCTAGTGAGCCATTGGTTCGTTGCGGCATCCTGTGCGGCGATCCAATTGCACTGCAGCAGAATGGTCGCGAGCACAGCATGTTGAACAAATCGATGCACGTGTTTAACGCCGTTTCGCATTCAGACTTTGATTCAGGGCAAGACGCCCTGTGAACGAGACCTTTATTGTAGCCAATTACAGAAGAAAAAGGTCAGGTCTACGTCAGGTCTCTTCATCGCGATGAACAAGAAATTGCTGAGATTTACGAACGAGTGAACCTAACGACTAGTGTCCAAAACGTTGCAGCGTTGATCTGCAATGTCTAGAATTCGGTTATGCCCACACTCTCGATTTCAACGAACGAACATTTTAGAAAATGTTAGCATGAGAACATTTGTTTTCTGCGCTTTGTCGATAGTGGCTGCGTATGGCACGCTTTTTGGCCCGATTATCATTTTGGTTGGGCTCTTCTCTGGGCCTCAAATCTTCATTCCGGGCATCATTCACGTTGTGATTGGAGTGTTGGCACTTTTGACTATCGCCATGCTGCTAAGGTATTCAAGCCGCAACGCGGGGACAGGATCGAAACCGAGAAATCGCGAAGTTGATCTGCTGCAATCTTAGTTTACCGAAATGGTTGATCTTTCATCAAGACGATATGGATCGCGCAAAGCCGCAAAGACGCAAAGGAAAACCAAAACCGGCTGTTCTTTGCGCCTTGGCGTCTTTGCGCGAGACCGGATTTCCTTGGCTGTTAAAAGATCTTGATGGAACTCAAGTAACAGAACCTGTAGTTCAGCGCGAATTGGATCGCGCAAAGCCGCTCGCTTGGTCGTGGTTTATCGTGGTAGTAGCATCGTGCCTACTAAACGATCGTGCGGGCCGCGGATTGGCCAGAGCCAGGCGATGCCTAAATAAACTAACGGCATCACAAGCAACAACTTCTTCACTTGAGCTCCCCACCAAATGTTGTCGGAGTTGGCATACTCAAGGTACGGTATCGCCATCCATACCAATACGAACGGTACGTACCATAATGCAGAACGCAAAAGACATTGGAACGGATTGGCTCGCACTCCACTGGTTTTGGCCACCGCTATGCCGGAATACCATTGTAAAATTCCGCCGCGAAAGATGGCGTTTTGTATCGTTAATACAAGGATCGGGACCATCAACACCCAAAAGAATACGCCATCCGCTCGGTCGTACTTCGGTTCAGCGTTTTGCTTCCATGAATCAAATGATTGCACCACTCTCGACAAACTCCGCGACTTGCGACGCTCGCTCGTCAACTTATTGGAATCTTCATCGAAATTGATTACTAATTCACTATTACGCCCCATGATGCGAATCTTGTCTGGCGACGGAGTCGCTTGATTCGACTCGTCGTCGCTGCTGTTCGCTGAGTCGCTGCTGTTTTCGCCGTTATCATCGCCTGAACTGTTGCTCCCTTGATCTGTCGTTTGGCTCCGAGCCTGACTTTTCATTTTCGAACTTTGGGGCGTTGCACGCTTCAGTTCGGCTGGCGTTGCAGAGGGTAGCTCTAGCCAGTTTTCTTCAGGACTCTTGACTTGCAACACGGTCCGCTCGAACGCTCCGAGCGATCGGTACGCGCGCTGGTATTTGGCATGCACGTCTTTCGTCGCTTCGCGTAGTTCGTCCAAGCGTTGAGGTGCACTCCAAGCGTCGCGCTGCTCGGCAGGTAGCTCGTCTAGCATCGCAGCTCGTTGCTCGGGCGAACTTAACATCGCTTCGAGTCCTAGCAAGTTTCGGGTCTCTTGACGAAGCTCGCTCACGATGATGACGCTACCGATCGATGCCAAGATAAATGCCAGCGCGAAGAGCGGGATGAAAAAACCGGTTAGGATCAAACCATGAGTGAGCCGCATCGCGCTAGTCACCACCGGCGGCGATTGCTCCAACGTATGAAACTGCGATTCCAAGTTGTCGAAGAACAAAGGTTGCGATTCTGGTGAGGAAACGAGCTGCTCCAAGAATTTCATTCCGCTCAAGGATGGCAATTCTTCGGGAGTCGATGGCCGTTGCTTGGCGTCCGTGGGAAGCTCGCGTCGCAGCCGATGTTTCATTGGTAGTGCGAGGAGCGGGATTTGACGCATGACCGAACCAAAGGATCCGCTGGATGGTGTTTCTTGATTCGCGACCGAAACTTCGGTTACTACCGGACGGCCACATTGATCGATAAAGATGCGTTCTAAACACCAAGCCGAATCTTCGATGCGATCGGACTCGGTGGTCCTCCACTCGCGCAGCAGTTCACGAACACTATGCTTGGTCGCTTGCCATGGCAAATGTCGACCGAGGTTCCAGAACGTCGACAGTGGTACTCCTTCTGGAGCCATGAACGCTTCCCATCGCTCCTCTTGATAGACACCCGATTCCACAAACCTCATGCGCGTCATGCGAGTGCAGCTGCGACGCGTTTCGCTCAAGGGTTTGGCATCGATCGAGCGGAGTCGGATCCATACCAGACGTTCTAGCTGTGGATCTTGCGCTTGATACCAACGTTCGTCTGCGGTCTTGTGCAACAGGCCTTCGACACGAAACCTTCCTACGGTGGGGCTGGACAAGTCAGAGGGCTGCAGCGTGGCTGTCCATGGAGGCAAATCAAACTCAATGGCAGCGACGGGTGTCACGCGGACGGTGAGCCATGTCTCTGTGCCGCTGAGCCATTCGTGCGTTAACTGCCTTCGTCCGAATCGATACCACGTGATTGAGGTGAAACCTAATCCTAACAAGAAACTCGGCCAATTGAGGATCGCGAGCACGAATGGAGGAACGCCCCAATACAAAAGATGACACAGGCCCTCGATGCCGTTGACCATGGCAATGTAATTACTGGTCCGGAACAAGGACGAACGAAGCGACATGCGACCCAACGTCTGGGTGTCGTTGACGCTCAAGCGAAGCAATCGTTTGCCCAACGTCGTCGAAAACAAATACTCTTGTAGCCAAAAGTAAAGAAACATTCCGACGAGTGAAATAGCGAACGCGATGTGCATGTTCGTCTTTTCTAACGACTCGAATCGCAAGACGGCAAACGAGCCAAAGCCGATCACGAGCGACGACAGCGTGTGATCGATAAAGCCAGCCACCATGCGGCGGCCGAGCGATGCGATCTCTCGGCCTGGTTGGAGGATCTGCATCAAATCGGATCGCATTACTTCAAAGCTCTGATAGCGTGCGCTCGCGTCGCGCGCTAGACCTCGCATGACGATCGTTTCCAAGGCTTTCGGTACATCGACGTCGAGCTCTCGAAACGGAGGCGGATTGCTCGATGCAATCTTGGCAATGACTTGTGCAGCATTCGGTGATTCAAACGGAGCACGGCCTGCGAGCAAATAGTACAACGTCGCCGATAGCGAGTAGATATCGGACCGCGCATCGATCGATTGGCCAAGTAATTGTTCGGGGCTGGCAAAGAGTGGGGTGCCGAGAAAGGCGCCGGTTTGTGTTAGTTGTGAATCGCTGACCAACGATCGAGCCAAACCAAAGTCGCCGATTTTCACATTGCCCGCGTCACCTAGATAACAGTTCGCAGGTTTGATATCGCGATGCACCATGCCGAGCGAATGAGCCTCCATCAAGCCCTCGATGCATTGCAGAATCAATCGAACCGCTTCCATCGCAGGGAGAGGACCGCGCTGTTGCACTAGATCCTTGAGCGTCTCGCCTGACATCAATTCCATCGCGATGTACGGGATACCTCGATCTTCGTCAACGCGGTGCACAAAGACGCAATTAGGATGATCGAGTTGACTTGCAATCTTGCCTTCGTGTTTGAATCGCTCTAGCGCATCCGGGGACGACGCCAAATGGGGCGATAACAACTTGACTGCAATCTCGCGACCATTACCATCGATGCCGCGAAAGACCCGACCCATTCCTCCTTGACCGAGCAAATCTCTCAAGCGATATCCGCCGATGATCTGGCTGCCTGTATCGCGTTGCGAAGTATTGGACTGGTCCTGACTGGCACGCCGACCAAAGTCTGTGGTTTGATCGATCGGTGTGGCGCTCAGGCTGCCCAAGTCACTCGTTTCGTCAACAGGAGTGAGGCGCGCGAGTGGGCGTGGTGGCGGCGTAGGGTGATTATCGGGTCCTGAAGATTCT
The DNA here is from genome assembly GCA_903920425.1 of uncultured Pirellula sp. Lineage (GTDB taxonomy): Bacteria > Planctomycetota > Planctomycetia > Pirellulales > Pirellulaceae > JBKCUI01. The sequence continues at coordinate 5,211 of CAIXME010000692.1, forward strand.
GACATGCCAGAGCTACCGTCTCGTTGAGTCGCGTTGAGTCGCGTGATCGTGAACACTACATCCATTTTTGTGTCCTTCGATTTTAACAAGAATCCGACCAGAGTCTTTGCCCGCCGACTCTTTTAACAGCCAAGGAAATCCGGTCTCGCGCAAAGTCGCAAAGACGCAAAGAACAGCCGTTTTCGGTTTTCTTAGCGGCTTTGCGCCTTGGCGCGATCCCATTCTCGCTGAATAGATACGTAAGCAGAATAGAATCGCAATAGATTAGGTTTTGTTACTTGCGTAACAACAAGATCTTTTAACAGCAAAGGAAATCCGGTCTCGCGCAAAGACGCAAAGACGCAAAGAACAGCCGCTTTCGGATTTCTTAGCGGCTTTGCGCCTTGGCGCGATCCAATTCGCTCTGAACAGATAGGTAAGCAGAATAGAATCGCAATAGATTAGGTTTTGTTACTTGCGTAACAACAAGATCTTTTAACAGCCAAGGAAATCCGGTCTCGCGCAAAGTCGCAAAGACGCAAAGAAGAGACTCTTTCGGTTTTCTTAGCGGCTTTGCGCCTTGGCGCGATCCAATTCGCGCTGAAC
>CAIXME010000693.1 GCA_903920425.1 uncultured Pirellula sp.
AGTGGATTGAACCATCGAAAACCCGAGCACAGCATCTTGGAATGGCCCGCGTGGCGCTATCGAAAAGATAGGGCCAATGTCGGCCGTCATCAGGACCGTCCCAGACTCTGGGGGCGTGACCGTTCTCGATTCGAGAATGCTCGTCGATGCCATCTCCAAATACTGCGTGATCGAATTGCTACGATTGACATCCAAAACGAGGGTCGGTCCTTGCAACTCGCTAAATTGCCAGTCTTGGTTCTCCTCTTTCGATTCAGTTGGCTTATCTGCGTTTGCGGTTTCTGCAATTTTGGGTGGAATGGTTCCGATGAATAACGTGTTGCTGGCCGGCATCGTGGTTGGCGAACACTGATCGAAGATAATTAAGTCAAACAGGCTGTTCTGCGATTCGGTAATGTATGTTGGAGATTCTATGAAGCTAGGGGATTCCATCCGGACAGAAGCAATTTGCTGCACACGGGGAGTCTGTAAAGCGGACTCCAAAGAGCTATTACCGGGCGTGAGCAACAAGACACTAACGGGTTTAGCCGGGCGAACTGCTGCAAAGGCCACGTTATCGACGGGCAACGCATCCTTGTGATCCAATTGCAGCTTGAGTACCCCTTGCTCAACATCGCTGAGCTCAAACACCACCCCCGACTCATTGCCGGCCTTGACCTCGCAAAGTGCTGCATCGACCAGTTTCCCATCTAACTCCAACGAAGCAGTAAAGCTGGCGTCTTGATCGCCATGATTCACCATGCGGGCGAATACCTCAAGCTTGTTTGTATCTGTTTCGTCTCTTTGAATCGCAAAGTTCAACACCCCTACGTTGGACGTGGCAGGCAGTCCGATGGGTACATAGGTAATGCTCAGCTTGCCCAGGTCCAAGTCACCTAAATCACCGAACGCGCCGTCGCTAAACACATATGCGGATGCGGTGATTGCATCTGCTACCACAATATCGGTTAAGTCATCGAAACTGGAGCGACCAGGATTTGCCAATCCGGCAGCCGCTCTCAAGGCTTCGCTGATATCCGTTGCATGGTCGGTTGGTTGTATCGAATCCAATGCACTTAGCAGTCGGTTTCTGTCCTTAGTAAACCCCTGCCGGACATCGGCGCGATCCGAAAAAGCGATAATCATGCCAACGTCATCCCCGGCAGTGTCCGAGATGAGCCTGCGCACCTTTTCCTTTGCCTCCTCCAGTCGCGATGGGGCAACATCCGTTGCTTGCATGCTTGCCGAATTATCGACAATGTAAATTCGTCTCTCGCCAATACGACTTTGGCCGCTCCATCCTGGTCGCAAGCACGCGAGGATCAACAATAGCAGGAACAAAAGTTGCAAATACAAAAGGAGGTTCTTGCGCAGCTTTTGCCACAAGCTATTCACATGCACATCCTCTAGCGTCTTTCGCCAAAGCAACGTACTGGGGACCGCAAACTCGATGCGTTTGAGTTTCAAAAAATAAAGACTCAGCACAGCAGGAGGAACTGCCAGCAGTAACAGCCATTGAATTGGGCCCAAGGCGCTTATCCAATTCATCGTACTAGCCCCCGACTCCTGAGATACTCGTTTACTAAGTCGTCAGCAGCTTGATCACTGCGAGCCGGCACGTAGGCAATCGATCGTCGATTGCAAAAAGATTTAGCACCCTCAATAAAGTTTGACAACGTTTGCTGATAGCGATTTAACAACGAGGCAGATATCGATACTTCGCGTCGATCTCCATCCTCGCAGTCCACGAGTTTGAGATCACCTTGAATCCGAGGAGAGAGCTCTTCAGGGCTCAAGATATGAATCAGAAAAATATCCATCTCACGAGCTACCAGCATTCTAAGCGCCGCCTCATAACCCGATTTGTTCATGAGATCCGTAATCACAACGACGATTCCTTTGCCTGTGTTCTTCAGGCAGAATCGCTTTATAGACTCTTCCATCGTGCCCGGCGACTGCACGCACGGGAGGGAACCAAGATGACTGAGCAACCGATAGGAAGATGACTTCCCTCGCATAACGACGGGACTGCCGGATGTCGAAAAGCTAGAGACGGAAACACGATCCCCGCGGCACAGCCCGATGTATGCCAAGCTCGCAGCGATTTGCTTTGCGACAAAAAATTTGCTTGGATCGCCAAAATCCATCGACAGAGAATCGTCGATCAAAGTGTAGAAATGAAGATCCTCTTCTTCCAAGAAGATCTTGAGATAGAGCCGATCCATTCGAGCAAAGAGATTCCAATCGATGAACCGCAAATCATCGCCCGCAACATAATTGCGAAAATCAGCGAACTCAACGCTTTGTCCCTTTCGCTTGCTGCGACGCTCCCCCTTCATCCTGCCGCGAAAAATCTTTCGGCTGACCAACTCCAGCCGCTCCAATTTCCCCATCGTCTCTGCACTTAACAGGGGCGTCGCTGATTGGGATGCATTCGGTGATGAACTATCAATCATGGGTGACCAGCAAAACAAGGGCGATTCCAAATGAGGCCATTAGTTTAGCAGGAAAACACCCGTCGTTAATGATTGAACAGAAACTCTTTGCAATTGAGGATCGCCCAAATCAAATCCTGATACGCGCCGGCTTTGTCGGATTGCTGCGCGATATAAGCGAGCGAGTTTTGCAGTTCTTCGGGCTTGGGGGACCTGGCGAACGCCCTCAAGTAAAGCTCGTGGATACGTTCCTCATCGGATTTAGAATCGGACGCAAACCGTTGCGGCAAGGCAGTCGGCTCCCCAAGCTTTGTCAAAAGTTCCTTTGAGTTGGCAAAGTGAAGACTCTGCGCCAACGTAGACTCGTTAGATCGCTCGCACTCGCATGCCGTCGTCGCCTCGGGCCTTCCAAATACCGTCAAAAAATAGGATCGGAACGCCGTGTCGGGCAATGATCGTGCCCGTGTGCTATCGGGCATCGAATCAAAACTGGTTCTCGTTCCGGTCAACTGGTCGACGCAGTCGAGAATCTGCTCCGCGGAAAGGCGTTTCGGATAAAACCGCGAGTAGCACTTTCGATCCTTGAGATTGCCACCGACAGGCTCCGTATCAAGTTGGTAGGTCTGTGAGTTGCAAATAAAACGAATCAAGTCCTTTAAGTCGAAGTCCGAATCGACCAGACGCTGCGATAGCGTTTCTAGCAACTCAGGATTCGACGGTGGGTTGGTAACTCGCATGTCATCTTCAGGCTCGACCAAGCCTCTTCCGAAGAAGTGTTTCCAATACCGATTGGCAATCGATTTTTGAAAAAATTTGTTCTGCTTATCTGTCATCCAATCTGCCAACGCTTCGCGTGGGTCATCCGTTTCGCTACCATCCACGACAGGACTATCAAGCCCAGCGGGCTTGAGCGATTCGCCGGTTTTGGGATGCGATGCGCGTGCAGATCCGGTCGCTACGTAGACAATGGCCTCATCTGGGGTCGCACCTGGCTTGGTACGGACCTTTGAGAAAAACGCCGCCATCTGGAAATAGTCTTTCTGCCCCCACTTTTCCTGGGGATGATGATGGCATCGGGCGCATTGGATTCTTTGCCCCAAGAATAACTGCGCTGTATCTTCGAGACGGCTGAAATTGTCCGTAACCTGACGATACCAAGCAACCGGTGGATGCACATCGATAGAACCAGACGCTGCAACGATATCGCGCACGAAATCGTCGAATGGCCGGTTCATCGCGATCTGCTCTTTTAGCCACCTATGAAACGCGTACGTTCCAGGCTTCTGTCCTTGACTCTCCCGTTTGTTTCGCAGGATCAACATCCATTTGTTGGCAAAGTGCTCTGCATAGTCATCGCTGGCCAACAATCGTTCAATGAGTTCGCTGCGTTTTCCTGCAGAGTGGTTTTGTTGAAACGACGAGACCTCTTCGAGTGTCGGCATTCTGCCTGCAAGATCCAGCGTTGCTCGCCTGAGGAACGTGGGGTCGTCACATAATCTTGATACTGGGATGTTTAGAGAACGCAACTGAGCAAATACAGCGGCATCAACAGGATTGTTTGACTCTGGCCAAACGTTTTCACCTTCGAGTATCGGTACGCTCGCGCGAAAAACCGCAACTTGACCTTGATATCGAGCCATGATGGCAACCTCACCTGCAAGTGCTTTGAGCGTCACGCGCCCCTGCGCACTCACGTCCGCCATCTCGGAGTCGTTGCTATCGAATTGCACAGCTGCGGTTACATCTTGCTCCATGCCATTGGAGTAGCGAGCGATCACAGATAGTTGCTGCTGACTGCCTGGTCGGGTACGGCGAGACTCAGGCGTAACGCGAATGGATTCCACCATAGGATCATCCGCTTGCCCCGGCCTCATCCCTTGCGAAATCCACCGATGCAGAACTCGATACTCTTGCGAGTCTAATGACATCCGTGCTCCGCCGCCGTGAGGGCTAACATTCAGAGCTTTGGTTAGCAACAAACTATCGCCTGGCGACGCCGGGGAGAGTCGCCTGCCTCGTGACTCCTTAACAAGGTGCTCGTAGTCTTCTTTGGGTTCAAATCCGAGCAACGAGAGTTTGAATCCGTTCTGCCCGGCAGCTTTGCCGTGACACCCACCACCATTGCATCCCAGTTTCGTAAAAATCGGGACAACCTGATTTGAAAAACTGACAAGCGGGTTTTCGTCCCAATCTATAACCTCGAGCGTCAACTTTGTTGGTACGCAGTCAGCGAGAGTTGCCGTCAAAACGGCTGTCCCGTTTTGAAGAGGTTTGACAAGTCCATTTGCGTCGACGGAGACGATGCCCGATGGCTCTGAATGAAATTGGACATCGCGTGTCACATCGACTTCGAAGCCCGACACATCGGTTCGGGTCACCAAGCACTGATGCCTAGCGTCACTTCCTCGCAAAACCACTTTCTTTTCGACTACCAAGTTATCGCAATAATCGAATCGAATTGCAGAAGGGGCTGCATGAGTCTGCGCCAATGCATTCGTGTTATACGAATCCAGCAAGCCGGAAAAAAAGGCGCATGCCGCGATCAAGGCAATTATGGATAAACGCATACTTACCTCTAAATCAGTTCGCGGATGGGTTCGTGCTCAACCAAAAACTGTGGTCGGCCGGTTGGGTCTGTCAACGCCGTCGTGGCTACGTTGATCCCCAAATTGTGGTATAGCGTCGCAATCACTTCCTGAACATGCACAGGCCTCAAGGTTGCATACTCACCAAGCCGATTCGTCGCTCCGATAGCTTGTCCTGCGCGAATGCCGCCACCGGCCATAAACGCACAACTGACTTGAGGCCAGTGGTCTCTGCCACCCTCTTTGTTGATCTTGGGAGTGCGACCAAACTCGCCCCAAACAACAATGCTGACGTCATCGAGCATGCCTCGCATATCAAGATCTTGAATGAGGGCGCTCAAGCATTGATCCAGTTTGCCACCATGATCTCGAACCATATCAAAGTTCTTGCCGTGGCTATCCCATCTTCCAAAACTTAGACTCACGACACGCACACCCGCCTCGACAAGCCGTCTTGCAATCAGCAAATGATCGTTGCGTGTTGCAACACCATCGTATTGGAATTGATATGGCTTGCCGTCACCGTAGCGTGCCACTACTTCAGGATCTTCTTTCGATAGATCGAGCGCATCGACGAGCTTGCTGCTGGTCAAAACATCCAATGCTCTTTGGCTAAACGCATCCATCCCTTCGATGACACCCGAGGTGTCGATATCGCGACGCATTCCATCGAGGGATGTCAACAATTTCTTTCGATCTTGTAACCGCTCCAGCGTGATTCCATTGAGCTTCATGTTTTCAATTCCAGGACCGTCCGGTTTGAATGCCGAATGAGCCGCTCCAAGAAAACCAGCCGCTCCGCAATCCGACCATGGCACGTGTGACGAACGTTCTGCTAATCCAACGAATGGTGGAACAGCAGGGTCAACCACGCCTAGCAATTTCGACACCGCAGACCCGATCGCAGGTCGACCACCAATCGATTTGAGATCGTCCGGGATCCATCCGCTCAAGCATTGATAGGACTCATGTCGATCCTTGCAACCAACAACCGATCGAATCACCGCGGCCTTGTCCATCAAGCCGGCTAGCTTTGGGAAGACTTCGCAAATTTGAAGCCCCGGTACATTGGTCGGGATAGCTCGAAACTCGCCCCGTATCTCAGATGGAGCGTCCGCTTTGATGTCCCACATGTCTTGGTGCGGTGGGCCTCCTCCTAGAAATATCTGGATTACGGCCTTATGCGAATTGGATTTCCCCTGATCCGACTCAGCTCGCAACAACTGAGGTAATCCGATCGCGGTCGCACCAAAGCTCATCCCTCCTATCTGAAGGAATGATCTGCGCGATGTTTTGTCGCAGTAACTACGTGACGAACCATCTTGGCCGAAAATCGACAACATCGTAGTAGTGGTGGGTGGAGGTTGTGGTGGGACCAAACCGAAAGGTCTAGCGACCCTTGGCTGGTGAACTGGCGGAATGGTGAACGCTGGCAATGTCAATCCAGCCGTCGCACCCGACACTCTATTCTAGCACAAATGATTGCCGCAAGAATACGACATTTATTTTGCAGGTCGGATCAGAAGAAGAACGTTCATCACGGCAGATTTTTCCTTTGAAAAGCCGGGTTTTGCGGACCCTTTCAACGTTTCTCTCGGAAACATACCTTTGCGTGCAGAGGCGGCAAAAGGTGACCTTACACCCGATTGATTTGCGGTCGTCAGGCTTCTCGCTACCCCAGACGCACCATCCGCAACCTCAATCTGACTCAACTGATTCATCAAAAGCCTAGCCGATTCGTCCGTCGCTACATCCAGCGAGAACTCCGGAAAATCTTTGTATTGGTTGATGATTTCAGTCATCGCCAAATCCAACTTTTCCGCGGTTGCCTTCAGAAACATAACTCCCATTCGATCGGAGTCTTTCAACGGTTGAGTACCAACCATTCGTGAGTCTTCTAACTGCTTGAACTGCTCATCGGTAATATTCAAATCATCTGCAAACACGATTCCATGCTTTTCGAGAATTGCCTCCAAGGCCTTATTCTCCATCGCAACCGGATCAACACTAAAATCGAGAACCAGAGTCAACAAAATGTCTTGAGGTGCAGAATTGGGTTTTCCGGTCGGGGCCGTTGTGACAATCGCATTCTCAACACCCATCCGTTCTGCGTCTCTCGTGACGGGTAACTCTGGCTTAGTTGCAGAGCCGTTTGTTCCGTTCTCGACTCCAGCAATTGCACTCGATGGAGCTACATTTACAGTTGGTACTGACATTTCACCAGGACCAGCCAAGTCCGTCGCATTGGCGTCCGGTTTTGGATCGGCTTGCGCCATAGAGCCTGTGGGATCCGCAGGAAGCCTAGCATCGATGTCGGTGTCGGTATTCTTCCCTACTCCGCTGTTGATTTCCTTGGCTGACTCTCCGTTACTGGGCACGTTGCCCACGCTCCCGATAAAATTGGGCTCGCGAACCCCTGGGAGCGAGAACAGGACGATCGTAAAGACCGCTGTCGTCAGCAACGCTGCAGCGTAGATGAATGGACGCCAACTCAGACTTTCAACATCTGGGCGTTCAACGAATTTCTTATCCAGAACGACCGGACGACCTGCGAATTCAGGACGTACGTTTTCAGCGGTTGGGGCAGGGTTCTCTACCAGCCATGCTGGTGCTTCGCGCCCCATGCTGACCGCTGCTGAACGCGCCTTGTCTACGACTGATTTAGCGAAAGACGGCCCAAGAGAACCCTTCTTTCGACCGCTCAACAAGGAGAGACGAATCAAACTAAGTTCATCAAGACGTCGTTGTAGCGCTGGATCAGCGGACATCGCTTTTTCCAAATCGCGCAACTCTGCGTCCGAGAGGATGCCATCCAGCATGCCGCTCAAAAGTTCGTCGATTTTTGAAAGTGGGGAGTCCATGGTCTTTTCACATGCTACAAGGGGGATACCTAGTTCGGAGTAATCGAATCCGCAAAAAGTTCCCGTCAAGCCGTTAGAATACCGCATACAAAAATGGCAGTACTCAACAGAATAGACTAAATTCCAGTCTTTATGTCTCTTTTCGGCTTTCCCCAACCCGAAACTTACGGGCAATGTCGCGAAGTATTTTTTGTTTTAATGCTAAAAGGGCGGTGCGGGCATGGCAGCGGCAAACGGCGAGAAGGAAAGCGGACGGCACGGCGTGGTTGCGGTAATCCGCGAAGCGGACCGATTTCTTGTAATACGAAGATCGGAGTTTGTGAAAGCACCAAATCTGCTTTGTTTCCCCGGGGGAGGAATCGAACCTGGCGAGGATTTTGAAACGGCATTACACCGCGAGCTAATGGAGGAACTGTCGATGACCGTGACATTCCGTGAGCACCTATGGACGTCGGTGACGCGTTGGGGCACAAAATTAGAATGGATGGCATGCGATCGAATTCCGGGTTCGACACCAGTCCCATCTCCGGCCGAGGTTGCCGAGGTTATGTGGATGCATGAAGCGGAACTACTGGGTCGGGATGATCTCCTGGGGAGCATTCCTGATTTTTTCGCTGCGGTCCAAACTGGTGTTGTTCGATTGCAATAAAAAAACCGCGGCTTTGTGGAGCCGCGGTTTGTCGTTTTTTTTAACTGGCGAACTGCTTAGAACGCGCCACCACCACCGAAGCCGCCGCCGCCGCCGCCACCACCAGCACCACCGCCCAGGCCGCTGCCGCCGCCGCTCGTCGTTCCACCAGTAACGGTATTGAACGAATCCACTGCTACGATGTCCGTGAAGAAAGGCGACGGAGAAACGCGAACATA
>CAIXME010000694.1 GCA_903920425.1 uncultured Pirellula sp.
GAGCTCGATCGTAAGCTTTCAAGGTACGCCGTGGTCTGCGCACTATTCAGCAACGAAAGCGTACGTACAAACGTTGGCCGAAGGATTAGCAATGGAACTTCGATCCAAGAATATTGATGTACTCGCAGTCGCACCTGGGCCAACGAAAACGAGTTTCGCCGATCGCGCCGGCATGTCGATGGGTAGCGCATTGGACCCGCAAAAGATTGCCCCCGAGATCTTGGCTGCGTTAGGGCTTCGAACGACCGTCTTGCCTGGATTTCTCTCCAAGCTGTTGGTTTACTCCATGGCTCCACTGCCACGATGGGCGAGAATTATGATCATGGGAAATGTCATGAAATCGATGTCAAAAAAATGAAAACGTGGGTAAACCATCCGTCATGCATCGGCCATCAGTGCCTTTGCAAAAAGCGAATCCGCGGGCGGCTGGTAGGCATTTGCGTCTAGCGATTCAGCGGCGTCCAAACCACCACGAGGCTATTCCCGAGGACGACGCTCGAATTTGCTGTTACCACCGCTTTTTAGTTTCGGCTTGGTCATTAGAAGCTTGTGGCTATCATGCCCTAACAAATCGTCCAACCGAGCGCGGAGTTCTTGGTTGATGACGACTCGAGTTTTGGCGGACTTCACATGAACCGTTTCGCCGGACTCCAACCGTATTGCAAATAGCACATCGCGTTGGCCAGGGTAGCCTCTCAGGACTTCGCGAATTTTTCCAATCGTCTCCGGTTTGTGGATGCTTTGGTCGTAATGGATATGGATACCTGTGGTGTACTTGGTGTCCGCCGCTTCGATAGGCATGAGTTCATTGACGATGAAGTTCACTTCCTCTTCGCCACGTTTATCGACGGTACCGCGGACGAGCACGACGGCGTCGTTTTGGATGAGTTCGCCATACTTTTCCATTCCATCGGGCCAGCAAATACTGCGAACAAACCCGTCCATGTCTTCAAGATCAAAGTTCGCATATTTTGACGACTGGCCAGGCTTAGGGTTCCGGGTATGCGCTATCTTGATAGACGAGATCATTCCGCCCATCAACACTTCATCGCGGTTCTTTGCCGTCTTTACGGAAGCGGAGGTGTGTGAACAAAAAGCCTTCAGGATTTTTTCATAAGCAGAGAGTGGATGCGCGGTGAGGTAGTACCCAAGCACTTCCTTTTCCATCGCGAGCATTTCCTTTTCTGGAAACTCGGGGATATCGGGCAGCGTGATCGGTGCGTCTTCTACAACTTCTTCAAAGTCGTCAAACAAACTCATCTGACCGCTCTTTCGATCCTTGAGTTTTGACGCGCCTCCCTGGAGAGCCTTTTCTACAACCGCCATCATCTGAGATCGTCTTGCACCAAAGCAGTCCATCGCGCCCGATTTGATGAGCGTTTCGATCGTTGCCCGGCCGCACTGTGTTGCATCGACGCGTTCGCAAAAATCAAAGATATCCCGGAATGGACCATTCTTGATTCTTTCGGCCGCGATCGCTTCTGCTGCGGAACCACCGCAGCCCTTGATGGCTGACATGCCAAAGTAGATTTTCCCTTGGGCGACACTAAAGTCGGAGCGACAGGTGTTGACGTTGGGTGGCTCAACGGTGATATCCATCCGTTGGCAATCTTCCAAATGCTCGACTAGGCCGTCTTTGCGTTTGAAGTTTCGGTTCGGAATATCGCCGGTCAGCAGAGCGGCCATGAACTCGACTTTGAAGTGCGTCTTGAGATACGCCGTTTGGTATGCAAGCAGAGCGTACGCGGTTGAGTGGCTCTTGTTAAAGCCGTAGCCCGCGAACTTGAGGATCATGTTCCAAAAGTCTTCCGCTTCCTTCTTCGTCAGCCCTTTGTCTTGGCACCCTTGCAGGAATTTTTCTGCGTTGGCCGCGATCAAAGATTCTTTCTTCTTGCTGATCGCCTTGATGCAGGTGTACGCTTTGGCCAACTCGATGCCACCGAGTCGATTCAAGATTCGCATCACCTGCTCTTGGTAAACCATCACACCGTTGGTCTCTTCGAGGATCTCCTCGATAACGGGGTGTAGATAGACGGCAATCTTCTTCTTGTGCTTGATCGCTACATAATCGTCCACCATCCCACCTTCAAGTGGACCTGGACGATAGAGTGCATTGGTTGCGATGATGTCGTGAAAATGGTCAGGCTTCATCCGCTGCAGCAGATCTCGAATCCCGCCGCTTTCGAGCTGAAACACCCCTTTCGTTTCCCCTCGCTTGAGCAACTCAAATGTGCTGACATCATCGAGCGGGAAATCGAGTGGATCTATCCGTTCGCCTGTGGTTTGTTCGATGATGTCAACAGACTTGGACAGGATGGTCAAGTTCCGCAGTCCGAGGAAGTCCATTTTGAGCAACCCGGCCGCTTCGACGTCCCCCATCGACCACTGAGTGATGATGTCCTCTTTGCCCGACACACGCATCAACGGAACGTATTCCGTCAATGGTTTGTCGGCGATCACCACCGCGGCCGCGTGCGTTCCGATATTGCGGGCCATGCCTTCGATCTTGCTCGCAAAATCGATGAGCTCATGAATATCAGGGTCATTGTCATAGAGCTTTTTCAGATCTTCGCTTTGCTCCAACGCATCCTTGATCGTGATCTTGGGATCGTCGGGCACCAGTTCGCTAACTTCCGCGACGCGGTTCAACGGTAGTCCCAGCGTACGTCCGACGTCTTTGATCGCTCCGCGTGCTTTGAGCGTTCCAAAGGTCCCGATCTGAGCAACGTTCGCTTCTCCGTACTTTTCCTTTACGTAGCGAATAATCTCGCCCCGTCGCTCTTGGCAAAAGTCGATATCGATATCGGGCGCTTCTAGTCGGCTTTCATCTAGGAATCGCTCAAACAGCAAATCGTACTTGATCGGGCAAACGTGAGACAAATACAGCGCATAACAAACCAATGCACCGACACCGCTACCCCGTGCGGTTGCAGGCACATTGATTTCGCGAGCGTATCGCACAAAGTCCCACACGATGAGAAAGTAATTGGAAAAACCAAGTTTCTGAATAACAGCTAGTTCACGATCCAATCGATCTTTTACCACCTGAGCTAATTCGCCATCGATCAGCATGTCGGCTGTTTTGGCGTAGCGGGCTTTGAGGCCTTCGGTACACAATTTGCGCAGATATTCGTCCGGCGTCAGTTTGTCAGGAATGGTATACGACGGAAAGTTGCGAGACCCCAAATCCAGATCGATATCTACCGAGTTCGCGATTTCCTGCGATCGTGCAACCGCATCAGCGTGACCGGGAAAATGAGAGTACATTTCCTCTGGGGAACGAAGGTAGAATTCCGTTCCCTCCATATGCATGCGATTTTTGTCGGTGCGGAATTTCCCAGTACTGATGCAAAGCAAAACATCCTGCACCTGCGCATCCTCGCGATCGACATAGTGAGCGTCGCTGGTTGCAACCAAAGGAATACCAACTCGATTGGCGACATCGACCGCCCCAGCCATCTGCTGACGCTGAATGTCGAGATCATTATTCATAATCTCGATAAAGAACCGATCCTTAAACACGCGTTCGAACCATTGCGTTACGCCGATGGCTTCTTGGATGGCGCTCTCGGTATCGTAGCCCTTGAGGATGGCACGAGAGAACTCGCTCGATACACATCCGCTGAGGCAGATAATCCCTTCGCTGTAGGCTTCCAAAGCCTGTTTGTCGATCCGTGGCTTAAAGTAAAACCCCTCGAGACTTGCAATCGAAGCCAACCGAATCAGATTCTTGAAGCCAGTTCGATTCTTTGCCAAAAGTGTCAGGTGGTAAGCCGCCTCTTTCGAGGACGATGCGTCCCGTTCGAAGCGACTGCCTGGCGCTACGTAGGCTTCGTACCCCAAGATCGGATTGATCCCGAGATCCTTGGCCTTGCGATAGAACTCGAGGGAGCCGTGCAAATTGCCGTGATCGGTGATGGCAAGCGCGGTCATGCCGTGCGACTTGGCCCGGTTCAGCAGCTTACCAATCGGGCTAGCTCCATCCAGCAAGCTATAGTGACTATGGCAGTGCAAATGGGTAAATGGCCGAGGTGTTGCATCACTCATGGATCGGAATTGTCGGTTTCGTGGGAAGATTTAGCGGTGATCGCGAGGCGGTGTGATTCTAACGATCCCTGTTCATTCGGTCATGTAGATTCTGGCATTCGAAGCCTCATACCCTCCAGACCCGGTCGAACTCTATGGAATAGATGGAGGAAAAGCGTTAGGATGAGAGGGCAGTCGTTTCCGCGATTGCCTTCCTACGACTTCCTTGTCGCGGTGCTGTGCCCCCGAAGTAACTGCAAAAACGAGTAAAATCATGATGTTCCAGCGGCGAAATCAGGCAGGCGAGATGCGTTCGAGGCTCCGAGGGCACATTGGAACGGCCGTCCTCTTCTTTGGGGGCATGTCCACTGTTTTTGCCTTGCCACCCGACGAGGAAAAGGGAAAGACGGAAACCGCCGCGCCGAACTCATCAGCCCCCAGCGTTTCCGGCAAGCCAGCTGATGGCCAAACGGCCAAACCTGACTCAAACGATCCAAAATCGGTGACCTCCGCTCCGAAATCGGAGAGGCAACTCGCCGAAGAACGCAAAGCTCGCGATGCGGCCAAAAAACGTGGCGAAATCACCTTTGACGACCTGAAATTCGATATCGAAAAGGGTGGTGATTTCAAACAGGAGATGATCACTCCGGAAATCAAAGCTCTGGAAAAGAAAACATTGAAACTGCGAGGTTTCATTCTGCCGACGTCGGTCTTCCAACAATCAGGAATCAAACAGTTTGTATTGGTTCGCGACAATCAAGAGTGCTGCTTTGGCCCTGGAGCCGCCCTGTACGATTGCGTGATCGTGGAAATGGCACCTGGCAAAACCACTAATTTTGCGACTCGCGTTGTCACCGTCAAAGGCAAACTCGAACTAGATTCCGAAACGTACAAATACCCAGAAGGCGGACACTTCGCCATCTACAAAATGACTGCTGAAGAGGTTAAATGACCACGGCCCCATTGCTATCGACCCAATTACCCTTTCCACGAAGGCAAGGGAAAGTACGAGACGTTTACGATTTGGGGGACAAGCTTTTCATTGTCAGCACAGACCGTATCAGTGCGTTCGACTGGGTAATGCCCAACGGCATTCCCGATAAAGGACGCGTGCTGACGAGGCTGAGCCTGTACTGGTTTCATATGCTCGGTGTCGAGAATCACTTTATCGGTTCGGACGTTCCTGACGAAGTGAAACCGTATGACCCGAACGGACTGCTCGTGGGGCGTTGCATGGTCGTTCGCAAAGCCGATGTGATCCCATTCGAGTGCGTGGTCCGAGGATATTTGGAAGGGAGCGGTTGGCGGGACTATCAATCTACAGGTCAAGTTTGCGGGATCGACTTGCCTCGGGACTTGAAGCAGTGTGACAAGCTGCCTCAACCGCTGTTCACTCCTGCCACTAAAGCAGAATCTGGGCATGACGAAAACGTATCGTACGAAACCATGAGCGATTCCATAGGAGTGGAACTCGCTAATGAATTGAAAGCCAAAACCCTTGCGGTCTACCATCGCGGCGTCGAGCTGGCCACGCCAAAGGGAATCATCATCGCGGATACCAAACTGGAATGGGGATGGTACGACGGACGAGTGATATTGATTGACGAAGTGCTAACTCCCGACAGCTCTCGATTCTGGCCTGCAGATCGATGGCAGCCAGGTAGAACGCAGGAATCGTTCGACAAGCAATTCGTGCGAGAATACCTCATGAGCACAACATGGGATCGAAACAGCCCACCGCCAGAGCTACCCGAGCAAATCGTAACCCAAACACGAGACCGCTACATCGAAGCATTCGAACGCGTGACCGGCGAGCGTTGGTAACGAGCCAGTCACAATTTCAGAACCGGCCTGAAGGCCGGCTTGATCTCACCATTTGCCGTTCAGGGACGAAGAGCCAAGCCGTTAGGGCTCGCCTCATTGTCACAAACAACGGCCCTTATGGAGACCACCGTATTCGCGAGTGTTCGGTATGGTTTTGAAAGTGGATAACCCAAGGTTTTTGTAATAGATAAAAAGAGAGCCTGTACTTTCTCTAAAGCGAGTCCAGAGAAACCTGGGACAAAAACCACGCCAGATTGTTTCGAGGATATGCTGCCGCAATTCACTTCAAATCATGCAGACTCGAAATCACTTGATCTTAATTGGAGCCGCGATTGCTTGTTGCTTTTCGTTTGGCTTGCTCCTGTTCTTTAAAACAGAAACGGGACCATCAATCGCTCCGGTTCCCAAAGAAAATCGTTTCGAAGCGTTGATGCCATTTCGTCGCGATGAGTGCATCGAAGTTACAACGCGACGGCATGGTAGAATCTTTATCGAAGATACATCTTGTGGTTTAGATGAGGTTAAAAACGCAATCAGACATGCCACGAAGGATGGCAAAAACATAAAGGCAGTAGTTTTAATTGTCGGAGTTGATGGTGACACGGACTTTGAGTTGATTAAATCGGTACTCCTATCCACCGTTTCACAACCGACAAAGCTCTACTACTTTCATGAAAATTCAAGAACGGGTTTGGAATATTTGAACTGAATGAGAGAACTACTTTGCTTGAATGCCGCCACGATTGAATGCCATGAACAATTGCAGGCAATGAGAAAACGGCATTTTCGATCACGCTGTAGGTGTGGCCTTATATCCCGAGAGGATTAAAAGCCTGTAGCCGGTGGTTGAGCGAAGCGACACCACCGGA
>CAIXME010000695.1 GCA_903920425.1 uncultured Pirellula sp.
CCATGCAGGAAACAATCCCGCAGTCAACGCAGACAAAGTGAGGGTGGCTGCTGCGATCATGCGACGGGTCACGTATTTCGAATCTCCATACGTGGTCGCCAAGCTCCGTCCTCGTTACGAGTTCCGCGTCGGTCAAGTCGGTGAGGTTGCGAAATACGGTTGCTTTATCGAAACCAAGTGGGACGAGGTGGTCAGAAAGCTCGGCGTGCGTTTGAGGCTTGTTTCCGCGACGCAATGCGGCCAACACCGAGATGCGTGCCGGTGTGCTGCGCAGTCCTGCCGCTCGCAGAATTTCGCGAGCTTTTTCTACCTCTGCAGTCTCGTTCTTCTTGTTCATGATTCCTCCTTAGGCCTTCTTGTCGAGGAACTTTCCCAGTCGCTCGTGCGTCGCCGCTTCTTTGTATTGTAGCTTGCCGAAGCCGAATTCTGCACCCTCTGCGACCGCAGCTTGCTGGTGTTCTGGATAATTCGTCACAATCATCACTGGAATATGCCGGAATTGCCCATCTTGTTTGAGCTGCTTGAGGACTTCTGTTCCGTCGCTGTAGTCGATGTCCAGCTTCCGGTTGATCAAAATGAGGTCTACCGCGTTGCTGGACAGCACCTGCAATGCATCCGTCAATTGAGCAGCACGTAGAACCTGAACATCGTATCCGCTGGTCAGCATTCGCTTCAGCGCATTGTGGTCAGGATCGCAATTGCCAATGTCTAGTACGTTTTTTGTCATTTGGACTTCGAAATAAGCGTTTCCATGTCGCGCACGATCTTGTCTTGCAAATATCTTTGAACAAGATCTCTCGTGGTGTCGAGCATTTTGTCGATCCGTTTAACGACGCCAGTCAACAAAGGGCCTCGGTCTTTTGCGAGCGCTCGCCGTTGGATGGATTCAATTTGGTCGGACATCTTATCAAATGTCTTCACACGTTTCAGTTCGTCCAGAAGCTCTTCCGCTTTCGTAACATCTTTCTTCTGCAATGCTATCTTGATCCGTGACTCAAGTATCTTGCGTCGAATGACCAAATCCAAAACGTCACCTTGCACTCCCTTGAGGAACGCTTCGGTTTCCAGGCGTCGTCGGTCGTCTGGCAAGTCGGCTCGATCGACGGTGTTGTTCCCCGTGACGATCGGCAGTCGCGCCAAAAGAGTCTCACCATTCTTTACGTAGTAAAGATAGAGTGGCACTTTGATTTGGATAAAGCCACGCGTCTTGGGTGGCGGAGGCGGTGCAGGAGGTGCTTCTGGCTTTTTCTCTTCGGCAGGTGTGGCTGCTGGAGGCGTTGTTCCGTCGGCTGCAGGTGTTTCGGCAGCGTTCGCTTTTTCCGTTTCTGCAGGCTCGCCTGATTTCGGTTTTTCTTCTTTGGTGATCGCGGAAAGATCGACTGGAGCGATCGATACCGGCGCATCGCTTTCGTCTTCGACGACTTTATATTCTGGGGGAGGAACGGGATCGATCGAAATCTGTCTCGCGTTTGCGATTGCCGCAACCTTGCTTTCTCCTGGCGGATCGTATTGGATGGTCGGCAAGTCTCGAACGGTCAAAGGCAGCATGCCTCGCCAATCGGTCCGTCCGACCATTTTGAGATCGGTATCGCCTGGCGTTCGCAGGTAGATCTCTGTTCCAGGGACTGAACTGCCAGGCGTGCGTTGAATGCCCAAGGACAACATCGATTGCTGGTGATGCGGTTGCAGCTTCAAGCCGACGCGTTGCGTGCGACGGTTTTTAGCGTTGGCCAACGAGCCTCGACTCGCAGTAAAGATAGCGCTGAAAAGTCGAGACGTGTTGTCAATCTTTTCGGTTACGGCGAGGAATGTATAAGGAATCGGCTGCAACACCGTTGGGTTTCCATTGGAGTCATCGCGCCGAATCACGGGCAAGATAACATCGCCGGGACCGATTCGAATGGGATGTTCCTCGGTGGTGACCAAGCCCGCAGCCTTGACTCGCAAGACCGCTGTTTTGAAGTCGTTTTCTTCGATGCGAACCATCGGAGAAAAGGTCTCTAGTGTCAGCGCTGCAACTGCTCTCGGGATGTCGCTCGCGTAGACTACTTCTGCTTTCGAGATCTCGCTCATGCGTCGCACAAACGAGTCGAGTTCTTTCACTTGAATTTGGATCTTGCCATCGACGCGATCGACTGAGGCCATAAAGATCTTGTCATTGTTTCGAAGCAACGACTCCGGTTGCCACGGAAGTCGCGTTGGCAGTTGTCTGGCCACGTTCTTGAATTTGGGGACGTCGATGCGTTGAACGAAGGCCGCCAGGGTTTCGCCATTTCCCATCTGACGCACCAACTCATCGCTGCTGACGGTAAACGGTTTGACGATCGCTTTAAAATCTACCCAAAGCTTCTTGTCCATGTACGGAAGGATATCCCGTTGCAATCCGGAGTACTGCAGTGGGTGGATAGCTATTGATTTCAGCTTTTCCGTGGCGGACTCGAGAGTTCGAATGCTTTGCAAACTAGCCGCTTTCGCTTCCAAGTCCGCAAGCGTTTCTTGTTCTGCTTTGCTAAGTTTCTTGGGCGGGTTTTTAGGATCAACGGGTGGCTTGGGTGGCGGAGGGTTGACTTTCAAATATGCCTTTTTGGCCTCTTCCGTCTTTCCGATCATGAGGATCAGTTCTCGCGAGAGCAACTGATCAACTGTCAGTTCATCCAACCGATAAAGAACCGAGCCGAACAAGGCATCGGGCGTTGCTTCAACGCTGACATTCCACGTTGGGCCAAAATTCAATTCTGCATATTCGGCAATACGGCGGTGGAGTTCTGCTTCGGTCTTCGGGCTTAGCGACAACGTCGGCGAGATGCTTAGCCAGACCTTAACTTTGTAGGGTGAGTATTCCCAAATCTCCGGCTCTTGTGCATAGGCTGCTCCCGTTGTCAGCAAGGATGCGAACAACGTAAAGAGCGCTGCGAGATGCAATCGAAGTCTCGAGAAGAAGGCAGTCATCGTTAGAGTTAGACCGTTGTGGTTCATCGCGATTGGTACCTCCACTTTTGGATATCTTGATAGAGGCCGATTGGCTTTTTGGCGACGCCGGTCACTTCGGTGCGGTAAGCGAACGTTTCGCCAACTTGCCATAGAGGTAGGATTGGTAGGTGAGCGGCCACCAGCGCATGTAGATCTTGGCACCCTTGTCGTACTTCTCGCCAGTTTCTGGCGGCGCTCAGTTGTCCTAATGACTGAACAATGAATTGGTTGTTCGATTGTGCTGGTCCGCCAATTCCGAACAAACGTTCTGCATCGGTGACGGGTTCCCAGACGGCAGCCGATACATAAATGAAATCTGCGGGTGACTCTTCGTTGTTAGCCGGCAGCTTTTCGAGGATAACAAGCTCAGCGGGGACGCCAATCTTCTTCCACGATTGAACGATCGATTCGCCGGCTACACGCGCTGATTCGTAGTCGGGAACACCCAGCCGAATGGTTGGGATCGGGGGCAATGGTTCTTTCTTTTTGGCCGCCATCGCTTTCAGTTTTGCCGAGCTGAGCATGATGAGCACTTTGGCAAGTCTCGGGTCATGGGCTGTGTTTTCTACGCTCGAATTGTAAGCGTAAGCAATGGGGTCCGACTCGCTCACACCCATCGGAAACGGTCCGCTGATAACGCGGCTCAGGCTCGTTGGGTTGCCACCCAAGATTTCGCCATTGAGAATCGCTTCCCGGTTGATGGCATAGAGCAGTGCCCGGCGGAAATCTCGATCGTCCATGTACGCATTCTGCGTTCTAGGGATCAACATATGAACCATGGGCAACGCGTAGTCTTCGGTTTTGATGGTCGGAATGTTGCGCAATCGTTTGACGTCGGCAGGAAACAATCGGTCGACGAGTTCAATCTCGCCACGAATCAGATCGCCGATGGCTTTTTGAGGGTCCGAGTAAAGCACTTCTTGTACTTCGAGAGGTTGGTAGGGTTCGGCTTGAGCAACACCAGCCCACTCAAAACGCTTTCGGTCTGGCTCGTCGCTTTTTAGTTTGTAAAGCGACTTGGCAGAGTTCTCTTTTCCTTCCAATTGCCACTGCAAGAATGCTTGGGGCAACACGTGCGGGCGGCGGAATTTCAGCTTCAATCGCTCTGGTCCAAAGACCGATACCTCGTCCAAAATCGCGGCCCAGCCCGGCACATATGTCCTATGGTCCACTGTTGCCCGGTTCAAGATCGCTTGTGAAATGACAAGACTGTTGGGTACACCGTCTTTGCCAGGGTTTTGGATCATGAGTTCCAGTTCCGTACGGTCATCGCTGTGTTGGAACGAGCCGAAACCGAATCGATACTGGCCACCTTCTGGGCCTGTTGCCCTCAGTTCGAACATCGGCTTAGTTACCAATTGACCGCTACGGAACGAAGGCCAATCGGCCAAAGAAGAGGTGTCCGGAGTGTTGGACTTTTGGAAAACACCAACGCGAATCATGGGGAACGCCAAGATCAAATCGTTGAGATATTGTTTCCCACCTTCGATGTCCGGCTCGATCTCAAGCATCTTGACAGCGAACTGCCTAGCTTTGGAGAAATCCCCTGCATCGCGTGCCGCTTCGGATTTGGTTTTGTACTCGTTTGCCAATTCTAGAAACTTGCCACGCCATTTTTGGACGACGGGCAATGGATCCTTGGTGTAGTCCTTTTCCAAGCGAAGGATCATTGCTTTGGCGGTCGCCAAATCGTTATCGTTGAAATACCCTTCGATGAGTTGGCTCGAGACATTCGAAATAGCGTTTCGGATTTTGTCCTTTTCTTTGTCCTCTGGAAATGCACGCTGAAACTCTTCGAGCACCGCGAGGGCGTGAGGCAGTTTGCGCTGACCCGCAACCTCGGTCGCGCTGCGAAACATAAAGTCACGACGGATCTTTTGAAGCCCGGGCGTTTGAGGGTAATGTACCTTCAAGAACTCGAGGTGTTCGAATGCTTCCGAAAACTGTTTCTGATCGATGAGTTTGTTGGCTTGCTGTAGAACCAACTGCTCATAGAGGATCACTTTTTCGATGTCTTTCCAAGCGATTTCATAGATGCGATCCGGAAAGATAGGGAACGTCACTCGGAACCGATCGTTCTCACCAGTCGATGTCGGTATTCGGCGGTTTGGGAAATCAATCGGATTGACGCGAACGCTTTTGCCGGTCGCTTCCTTTTTCAACGTAATGATATCGAAGGGTGCTTCGTCCAATACGGATGCGACAACGCCCACTTCTGTTAAAAGCTTGTCTTGCTGGCCATATCCCTTTTCGGCCGATGCAAAGGCAATCGCTAAAAACAAACATGGAAATAGGAGCGAGTAGCGGTTGAAACCGGATTCGTTCCATCGGCGATCATCATGACTCATGAACATTAGTTTGCCCCTGAGTTTTGCGATTGAGCGGTAGGCATTGGAACCGTCAGCACAGAGCCTTCATCGCTCGGTACGAGGAGGCCTTTAGGTAAAACGAATGGTGGCCCGCTGATGGGTTCACCGACGTTGACGCGTGCGACTAACGTTCCGTCGTTTAACGCGATGCGAATCAATTCACCGCTGGTTGTGGCGAAGAGCCCATCCGATTCGACTGGAACAGGACGACCTGTTAGTACTGCGTTTTCCAAAGGACGCGACCAGAGTTTCTTGCCGGATTCATCGCAAGCAATGAGGCCATCGATATCGCTCAACGCGAGAACAACGCTCATCTCTTGGCCTTCGAGGACATACGGGCCCCAGGCAAAGCGACCTTCGACTTCAAGCGACGCTTTGCGCTCCAATTCGGCAGAGTCGTAGAAATCCAGTTGGTCGCCAGACGCGTTGGAAGAGACACCGACGATAACGTCTTTGATGACGGACAAACGTCCCTTGAGTGCGCGATCCAACGATTTGGATGCCACAGTTCGAAGTTGCTTTCCAGTCGACAGCTTGTACATAAATCTCGATTGGTCTGCAACGATGACCGTTTGCTTATCAGCCAACACGACTGGGTTAAGCCATTTTGGTCGTTCCCCGGCCTGGACGGAGGGTTGGAATTGCGTACCAACCAAGCTGCCTTTGTCAGGATCGATCATGGCGATCTGCGAGTTGTTTAGCGGGACTAGAATCGAGCCGTTACCCAGTGCAACAGGTTCACCGCTTGGGAACGCTTCGCCTAGGTCCATTTCGAGAATCTTTGACGGGCCCGAAGTGCGTTTGGTGGTGTCAAGCAAGAGGAGTTGGTTCCCTTGTGCCTGGTTGAGGATCGCGATGCGG
>CAIXME010000696.1 GCA_903920425.1 uncultured Pirellula sp.
CCAACCAATTTGGCAGCTTCGTTAACAGCGCGGAGCGTTTCTTTTAGTTCCGAGTTAGGGACGGTGAACGAGATATCCGCAAGATCCTCCTGACCGATATTTTGAACGATCATGTCGACGGTGATTTTTCGATCGGCCAGTCTCTTGAAGATTTCGAAGCTGGTACCCGGTTTATCGGGAACACCGAGAATCGTTATTCTTGCCTCATCTTTAGTGAGGGCAGCGCCGCAAACGGCAACACTCGGCGATTCAGGTTCTGCAACGATCATCGAGCCCGGCGCGTCGGAGAAACTGCTTCGCACTCGAATAGGCACATCGAATTTCTTGGCAAACTCGATCGAGCGATTGTGCATGACTCCGGCTCCCAAGCTGGCCAGTTCGAGCATCTCGTCGTAGCTGATTTGTCCCATTTGGCGAGCTTCGGGCAGCAACCTCGGGTCGGTCGTATAAACTCCGTCCACGTCGGTATAAATCTCGCAGGCGTCGGCACGCAAAACGGCAGCCAACGAGACCGCAGTCGTGTCGCTACCACCTCGCCCGAGCGTGGTGATATTGAGATCATCGTCCACACCCTGGAAACCTGCAGCAATCACGATATTGCCTTCATCGAGCAATCGTTTAATACGTTCGGTCGAGATGGTTTTGATGCGAGCTTTGGTAAAGGAGTTATCGGTGCGGATCCCCATCTGAGCACCGGTCAGCGAGACCGCTTTATGTCCGAAACGGTGGACAGCCATCGCCATGAGCGCCACGCTGACTTGTTCACCCGTGCTTAGGAGCATGTCCATCTCGCGAGCTGGGGGCTCCTCATTGACTTCTCTTGCCAGGTCGATGAGATGGTCCGTATTGTGTCCCATCGCGCTCACGACCACGACAACTTGGTTGCCTTCTTGTTGTGCGCGAATCGCTTTTCGAGCCGCAGCCTGGATTTTTTCAGGAGTAGCAACACTTGTTCCACCGAACTTCTGAACTATCAATGGCATATCAATTTCCTAAACAGTGATACCTGACTTGTGGTAGCCAACGCATGTGGATCGGTTGCGAGGCAGCCTTGCATAAACAAATAGAGCCGGATGGATCGCCACTCGGATCAATTCCAATCTCCCTTGAGCCATTTGGGCATCAGTTCCCATCCGTTGGACAGAGAATGCTTTGAGCCCGATGCGGCCACTTCGTCGTATGTGACGCTGGCATCTTGCGGAATACCTTTTCCACAGGCGGCGAACGGTACCCAGCCATGCGAGTGCTTTTTGGTGCTGACGGGGGTGGGGTGATCTGGCATAACCAATATACGATAGTCGCCATATTGTTTGAGTGCAGCATGAATGGGTGCAACAATATCGCGATCGATCGCTTCGAGAGCTTTGATCTTCTCATCAACACGACCTTCGTGACTCGCTTCGTCGGTCGCCTCGATATGCACACAGACAACGTCGTAGGTCTTGAGCGCCTCGATGGCCGCGGCACCTTTACCGGCATAGTTGGTATCGAGATATCCAGTGGCCCCGTTGACTTCGATCCTATCCCATCCGATCAACGCAGCTAAACCTCGCAGCAGGTCCACTGCGGTAATCATGGCACCACGCAAACCGTAGAGCGACTCAAACGAGGTCAACTGCGGGGTTTTGCCGAGGCCCCATAGCCAAAGGGTTGTCGCTGGTCGCAAACCGAGCGCAAGACGCGCTGCGTTAACGGGATGGTTGGCAAAGAGAGGCTCACTGCGGGCCATCAAATCGCACAACAAGTCACAGCCCGGACCGCGAGGGAAATCATGGATCACGGTTCCGTCCGTCAAATCGTGTGGGGCGCTGGTTCGTGTGTCTTTGGAAAAGGGTGATGGAACTCCCTCTTTTCCACGGTACAAAAGCAGGTTTCGATAACTGACGCCAGGCACAAACTCCAAGAATTCATTCCCCAGAACTTCTTGTGCAGACCGAAGCAGCGCTGCGGCTTCTTCGTTCGAAATATGGTCTGCGGTAAAGTCCACCATCGTTTGATCTTGGACGGTAACGAGATTGCAACGTACTGCCCAATCATGAGGACCAAGCTTGATGCCCTGAGCTGCAGCTTCGATCGGTGCCCGACCAGTAAAAAACAGGTTTGGGTCGTAACCGAACAATGTCATGTTGGCCACTTCACTACCAGCTGGGAAATGCAACGGAACATTATCGGATTGACCAACAACGCCGAGCTTTGCAATTTCGTCCATGGCTGGTACTCGTGCCGCCTGCAACGGTGTCTTGCCGCCAAGCGATTCGACGGGCGTATCGGCACATCCATCCGGAATTATGATTACCCATTTCATGACTAAAATCCTTTACACATTTCGTTCGGGTTATTCTCTCGTGAGATATTCGCGTTCGCCGATTGATCTATTTGATTCAAGGAACTGTGGATTACTTGCCACCGTCCGCGACACGTAGTTTGACACTCTTTTCACTTACACTAGGCAGCAAACGGATCTCGTCGTTGGCAGCCTTGGCTGCTTTCTCGGTCGCTTCATGGGTCATGATGACTAGCGGTACTTTTCGAGGCTGCAGATCGCTCGTTGGTTCGTGCTGGATGATCGATGCGATCGAAATTGCATGTTTTCCAAGGATGCCTGTGATCTGCGATAATACACCTGGCTCATCCGCAACAAAGTAGCGCATGTAGTAGCGCCCCGTGGTTTGGTCGTAAGGCAAAAGGTCAATCTTGGACTCGCGATCCGACCACAATTCCAGTCGCCGGAACGTGATATCTGTTCGGCCCGCAGCAGTATCGATCATGTCCGCAACAACGGCTGACGCGGTCGGCATTTGCCCCGCTCCTTGGCCATGAAAGAACATATCACCCACCGCATCACCTACCACGGTGACTGCGTTGTAGGCACCTCGCACCTCTGCCAATGGCCTCCCCTTTCGAATCAACGTGGGAGACACATGCAACTCCAAACCACCCTCACGCAATTGTGCGGTCGCGATTAGCTTGATGCGATATCCAAGCTCCGACGCGTATTTGAGATCCGCAAGCTCAAAGGCTTCGAGGCCCCGGCGATAGAGCTCTCGCCATTTGACTCGTACGCCAAAGGCTAAATGGGCCAAGATTGCCAACTTCTGAGCCGCATCGCTTCCATCGACATCCATGGTCGGGTCAGCTTCTGCGTAACCGAGTTCCTGCGCGTGCTTGAGAGCGACCGAATAATCCGCTCCTTGTTCGTCCATTTGCGAAATAATGTAATTGCTGGTTCCATTGAGAATGCCACGCAACGACAAGATTTGGTTCGCAGAAAAACACTGGCTAATGTTGGCGATGATCGGGATCCCTCCGCCAACGCTCGCCTCGAATGCAATCGTACGCCCCAACGCTCGGGCGCGATCGAAAAGCTCTTCTCCGTGCTCTGCCAGCAATGCTTTGTTCGCGGTCACCACGTCTTTGCCCGCTTCGAGCAACTGAAGCATGATCGTGCGAGCTGGCTCCAGTCCACCCACCAGATGCGCTACCACCTCGATCTCTCGATCGTTCAGTACTTTGCTCAAATCGTCCGTCAAAATCCCCGCAGGCAACTTGATGTGGCGATCCTTGGCCATATCCCGAACGGTTGCTTTTTCAAGCCACAATATGCGGCCCGCATGACGTGCAAGCCTATCTCCATGATCCAACAGCAGCCGAGCAACACCGGTGCCAACGGTGCCCATCCCAACAATCGCAACCCTGGTTTTCTCCATGAAAGATAGCAATCTCGACGAGTTCTGATAAACAAACAAATTCGAAACGGCAAATGGTAAACCATGGTGACACATTCGCAAACCGTGTTGACCGACTCCGGACGACAAAGTGCAAATCGTCAGCAAACTTTTCACACATCTCATACACAAAACAAAGAAACTCCCCCGAAAGTAGCTAAACTATTGCCGAAATCGACACCAGAATTCAGTCCTAGCTCTCTATCCAACTCGTCACGAATTTTTGCATGAACGATTCAAACTCCGGTCGCCCCGCCCCGGCTGACATGGAAAATGCTTCAGGCCCCCCCGAAAAGTACGGCAAGGTCTATCTGATCGGTGCCGGCCCTGGAGATCCTGGATTAATCACGGTGCGCGGTGCTGAACTCATCGGTTCTGCCGATGTCGTGCTTTTCGACGGACTCGCAAACGCTTCGCTACTCGACCATGCGCAGCCGAATGCCGTTTTGCAGTGTGTCGGCAAACATGGACACGGTGGCATGTGGACCCAAAAACAAATCGACGACGCTGTGGTGCAATTTTCGAAAGCGGGAAAGTCCGTAGCACGCCTCAAAGGAGGTGATACAGGTATCTTCGCCCGAACCGCCGAAGAGGTAGAACGCCTCATCGAAGAAGGGATCCCGTACGAAATCGTGCCGGGAATCACCGCCGTACTGGCCGTTGCCGCCTACACAGGTATTCCAATTACGCATCGCGATTGGTCATCCGCGGTCGCCATTGTTACCGGTCAAATGCAGCCAGCGGACGGCAACATCGAAGCCGAGGAATCGATGGACTGGAACGCATTAGCTCGCTTCCCCGGAACGCTCGTTCTCTACATGGGCGTAACGACAGCAAAACACTGGAGCAAACAACTAATCGAAGCCGGCAAAAGCCCCTCCACCCCAGTGGCATTGGTTCGGCGTGTCTCTTGGCCAGACCAGAATGTGATCCGCTGCGAGCTCGGAAACGTTGCTGAGACAATCGATACAACAGCTGGCTTGCGACCACCGATCATCAGCATCGTCGGTGAAGTTATCCGGATGGCCAAGCCGATGGACTGGTTTTCGCTACGCCCCTGGTTTGGCAAGCGGGTTTGGGTTACGAGCCCAAACCAGTCGGGCAATTCTCTGCCAAAAAGATTTGCAGACCAAGGCGCACAAGTCATTCACTACCCTGCCATGTCGATTCAGCCGCCCGAAGACTGGACGGAAATAGACTCGCGCTTTTCAGAGATCGAATCCTACGATTACATCATCTTTAGTAGCGTCTACGGCGTTGATGGTTTTTTCTCTCGCTTAACAACACTTGGCAAGGATGGCAGATCCTTTCCGCGAACCAAGATTGCTGCGGTCGGTGAAAACACAGCCCTTGCTATCAATAAACACTGCATTCAATGCGATCTTTTTCCACCCAAGCCAGGCGCCGATTCACTCGCCGACATCTTGATCGAACATTGCCGCGGCAAACGGATCCTCATGGTCCGAAATCCTGACGGAGAAACGAATGCGTTGGACAGGCTTTCCCGGGCCGGTGCGCATGTGGATTGCATGAACATCTACCGACAGGTTGCCGTGACCTCGATTCCCAAAAGTCTCTTCGAACAAGCTCTTAGTCATGAAATCGATGCGATTACGGTAACGAGTAAAAACATCGCTAGACATACAGTCCGATTGCTGGGAGAACACAGCGCTTCGCAACACTGGCTCAGCCTGTCACCGGCCATCACCGCGCAGCTCCACGAACTCGGGTGCAAAGATGTGTTAACAGCAGGCGAACCCAACTTTGAATCTCTCATCGATCTGACACGATGAGGCATTAAGAAACGCCAGGCAAATCAACTTGGCTTTTCTAGCAGCCAGCGTTTGCACGTCTCGAGTAAATCGCGTTTCACAATGGGCTTGCTTTGATAGTCGTCGCAGCCCGCCTCCAGGCATCGATCTCGGTCCTCTGCCAACGCATGCGCCGTTAGCGCCACCACCGGAATTTTGCAGCCCATCGCCCTCAAGCGACGGACCAACTCATAACCATCCAACTCAGGCATCGAAATGTCTGTCAGCAGCAAATCAAAGGGCCTACCCTGCTGGTTTGCATCTTGCATCATTTGCAAGGCGATCTGCCCATTGCTGGCAATCGAAACCGATGCCCCCGCTTTGGTAAGATGGAATGAAATGAGCTTTTGATTGTCCACGCCGTCTTCCGCTAAAAGGATACGACCGGATAATTTACATGGCGGTTGCTCTACTTCCACCGGCGGAATCGGGCGACTCTTATCGATATGTTCGACTCGGACTGCACCCTGAGACAGTTCGATCGGCAGCATCAGTCGAAAGCAAGAGCCCTTTCCGATTTCGGTTTGCATCAGAAACACGTCCCCCTCCATGAGCTGGGCCAGGCGACGACTAATATTGAGGCCTAGCCCGGTGCCACCATGTGTTCGGGTAACAGTATTGTCTGCTTGTGCGAAAGGTTGGAATAGTCGCTCTACCTGATCTTGGCTCATCCCGCGCCCCGTGTCTTTTACGTCGATGGCGAGGGCATATTTACCGTTGAAATCCAGTTCCCGAACGCTAACGATCACGCTACCTTGCTCGGTGAATTTGATGGCGTTGCCAACCAGGTTCATGAGGATTTGTCGAAGCCGAGTTGGGTCGGTCAAGATGCGATCAGGAACCGCTGTAGCAAGCTGCAGTTCGAGCGACACACCCTTGCCAATCGCACGCTTGCTGTTCAATCCTTCGATCTCAAACAAGAGCGCCATCAAGGACGTATCCACCCGCTCGATCGTGGTCCTGTCTGCTTCGATCTTGGATAAATCGAGGATATCGTTGATGATCGTCAATAGATGGTTGCCAGCGACGGTGATCGTGTCCAGCGTGTTGAGTCGCTCGCCTCTAGAAAGCCCCGAATCGCCTTCTTCTTTTAGCAGTTCGGTAAAGCCTAAGATGGCGGTCAGCGGCGTGCGAATTTCATGGCTCATATTTGCCAAAAACTCACTTTTTGCAAGACTAGCCGCCTCTGCTTGCCTACGCGCCTTCGTTAACGCTTCCTCGCGTTCGAATTCTTGGGTCACGTCGGTCACCGTTCCAAACACATCAACCACGTTTCCAGCTTGATCGCGACTCGAACGGCCCTCACATCGAACAAATCGAACCCCTTCGACAACCCCATTAGTTCGAACGATGATCGAATACGATTCTCCCTTGTTGATCGCCGCCAAAAAAAGACCGCTTAGCTCAGACTGATCGTCTGGGTGGAAACAGTCGAGCACATCGGGATACACGGGAGGCCCATCGATCGGATCTCTACCCAACAATTGATAAAGTTGCTTCGACCATTTGTGCTCGCCGGTTCGCTTATCCACCGACCAATTCCCCATCCTCGCTAATGATTGGGCTTGCTCCAATTTTTCAGCCGCTTGGTGTAATTCAAAATCTGCTTTCTTGCGGTCCGTAATGTCCGAAAAATACCCGTGCCAAAGGGTTCCTCCATCTGATTCTCGCTCAGGCAAGGAGTTGCCTGAAATCCAACGCTGGGAACCATCTGGTAAAACGATTCGGAATTCATGATTCCAGGGCTGCAGTGAAACAGCGGAGTGATGGATCGATGCGATGAGCGCATCATGATCTTCCGAGTGCCGACTGGCAAAGATGTTCGCAGCATCCTTGCTGACAAG
>CAIXME010000697.1 GCA_903920425.1 uncultured Pirellula sp.
TCAAACGCTACTTTCGCGGAGCGAAAGGCGACCAATTCACTACCAATAGTCCAACCACAGAGAGTCGCTGATTGGCAAGCCCTTTGGGGTCAGTCGGATGTTGCCTTCGTGCCACTCTAAGAATCCCAACTCAATGTGTTTGGGTAGTTGCTGTGCTATGGCTTCAACGGATTTCGGTTCACCCGAATTCACCAGCGAACTCCATTGGACACCCTTTAATTGACGCATGCCAAAGATGAATCGCTCGCGGGTTTGCGTTGACCAGTCCAGCGTTTGCGATTCCGCTACGGGGGATAACCCGCTTTCCATTCGTTGTAGGTACTTAAGTGTGCTTCGGTGGTTGACCGAACGTATGCCATCCACGTAGGCGGCAGCGCCTGGTCCGATTCCTAGCCAAGCGTCGCCTTGCCAATAGGTCTGATTGTGTAGGCATTCGCTTCCTGGTTTGGCGAAATTAGAAACTTCGTAGTGGTTCATTCCATGCTGCGTGAGTGTTTCAATAGCGTAGAGATACATTTCCAGTTCGATTTCTTCCTCGACTGCCACGATTTGTCCTTTCTGAAGTTGCGACCAATACTGAGCGCCCTTCTCGTAGGTCAAGCCATAGGCGGAGAGATGGCTTACGCTACGCGATGTAGCCGTTTGCAAGTCCGACTTCCATACTTGCATGCTTTCACCGGGAACCCCGAAAATCAGATCGACTGAGACTTCGTCAAAGTACTGGGTGGCGATGTCGATGGAGTTAGCAAGCTGATCCCCAGTGTGGTCGCGACCGAGCATCTTTAGTTTGGCGGCATCAAATGATTGGCCGCCCAAGCTGATGCGGTTGATGCCTTGATCGCGAAGGAGAAGACATAGATCCCGATCGACGTCTTGAGGATTCGCTTCGATGCTCCATTCTCCACCGTCTACCAGCGGAACCCATGTACGAATCGCCTCAAACAATCGCACCATCGGTGCTCGGGGTAGCAGGGTTGGTGTTCCTCCACCGATGAAGATAGTGTTTACCGTGCGTGGGTGCACCAGAGAAGTCAGCTCGCGAGTGACGGCCTCGACGTAACGATCTACCAAGTCCAGTCGGTTCGCGACGACAGTAAAGTTGCAATAGGGGCAACGAGCGTGGCAGAATGGGACATGGACATAAGCTGCCTTCGGAGTTGACAAGTGCTCTGTGGCACTGTTGGAGGAAGCACTGCGGGAGGAAGCACTTTGGGAGGATTCCATATTACCAGTTACGCGACCATCACACGGGGAGCCGCGTAATCCAGGAGTCGTCGTAAAGCTCTTAGCCTTTCAAACATGCGGAAGGAGTGGACCGACCACTACATCATAGCATCCGCTGCGGGACAGAACACGCGAAAAAGGCTCCCCAAAGCAATTCGAAATCTGACGCTGCAATTGTCTTCGTTTGGTTACCGTGTTTCGATAATCAAGCTCTTCTTGACGATCGGACTGACTCGCTGGAGATCGAGTTCATGCACATAGCGGTCGGCAATGTTTTTGCCTTGATACAATGTTCCCGCTGGAAATTCTGCTTCACTAGCGAAAACCGTAATCAATTCATGACCAAGGCTCGGTTTGACCTTGATCGTACCCTCCTTGGGAAAGCGAACCGATGCGCCCGGGCTTAGTTTTTGGCCGGCCGGAACCAGAATCACCTTTTCGCCTTTCGTGCCGGTACCAATCAACTCGATATAGACTTCGGACTTGCCTTGATTGGTAATGATGGCTGCAATCTGGTCTCCTGAAGAAAATGTGCGACTGTTTTTCGTTGTTGTTATCTGGATGTTTGGACCGTGACCAAGAGGGGCAAAGTCATGGCGCGTGTTTGCATCCAGACAGATGATTCCGACACCCAACCCCAGCTCACGTACAATTTGCTCAAAATAGTCTTCCCATGTATCGCGACGAACGGCACCTTGACCTGCAAGGGGAATCAATCCTAGGGCAGCAAACTGTCGACTGCGAAAGACGGCTCCCAGGTCTCCTGTCTTCATCAATCCCAGTTCTCCGGCGGCTGCAGTCAGCGTGATCGGGTCTTCGAGGAAACGACGTGTTACGGGCGCTAAAGGCTCTACCTTTTGTGGATGTCCAAGGACTTTCTCAAGCGAAGACATAAACCGCCCGCCATCGGATTTGAAATAACCAGACAGCTCGTCCTGTTTCGGATAGAGCTTCAAGACTTCGCTACGGCTAAAACCGAGATTGCCTGGCATCGATTCAATGGCCGGTCGCACGGAGTCTTTGAACGCCTTGATTCCTTGGTCGTGGCAGCGCATGCACGAAAGCGCATTTCGGACGAGTTTGTCCTCGGCGAATTTGTCCGTCACGATTTCTGTAGGACCCGCATCAAGGCGATCCCCCGTCGCGGTTGCGAGATAGTAGCCGTGCAATCCATTGGGCAAGTTGAATATCATCTCGCCGCCTACCCCGTGCAGGTTGATCGGATCACGAAAGATGTTCTCGTCACCTTTATTTGTTGCGTAGTCAATCGATTTCCAGTAGGCACCATGCGGCGAGGCGTATCGTTCGGCAGCCCGATTGTTGCGTGATACGCCAGAGAGAATTACAGCTCCTCGAGCAACATTCTTGTGCGATAGTTCCGCTTCCGCATTGACGCCGATGATTTCTCGTTCCAGGTCGACGACACGAGAAGGCATATGCATCATGTCGTGGTACAACGGTGGTTGCGTGGCAACACTACAAAACCAATCGATTCTCATGTAAGCGATGGGACGCACCATGCGTCCGGGTATCATGAATTCGGCTTTTAGCTTTTCGAAGGTGTCTGAATCCTCGTAGGAGATTGCATAAGGGTATTCGAGCAAAAGCAGGTCGTAATTGTTGAGCGAAGGTTCGAGCTTGCCATGGCTGCCTACCGCTTTGAGCGACTCGTGATGCCAACCGAGCTTACGAATATCGACAGCGAAAATGGTCGCTGTTTCGCCATCCACGGCCTCGATCATCACAGGATCGCGTGCATACGTAAGATGGTTCACGGTCTTTGCTAACGCATCTCGCTGCAAATTTAGTTCATCTCGCGTCGCTCCCCTGGTTAGCAAGTGATTGCAACTGAAGTATCGCATCGACTTAGCTTGATCGGACGATAGCGAGCGTTGGTGGGCAAGAATCTGTTTCAGAACATAGTCTACGCCCGCGATGCTGCTGAACGAATCCTCTCGATTCTCCTCCTTGGGTAGCGGTACGTCTTTTGGAAAAGCAGTCGCGCCTGCCACAATCCAATTGCGTATCTTGTCGATCTCGCTGGATGACAGTGCGGGAAGATCTTGGGGCATTCGAATCTCTTCGTCTTCACTGACCAGGACTTTCATCAGCTTGGATTCTTCCGGTTTCGCAGCGGCTACGACCCCTGCATCAATCAAGGACTGTGCGTCAAGGACATCGAAATCAGTAGAAGACGCCGCGGATCCATGGCAATCCGCACAACGGCTTCGCAAAATCTCTTTCACTTCAGCGCTGAGGCTGTTTTGAGCTTCATCACCGGCGCAGTGCGCGGTAATGAATAAGCAGGTTAAGCAAGAAGCGAACAGTCTGCCGAAATTGAAGAAGGCTATTTGTTTGGTATTCATAGCGATGCTGGGGTGATCGTGCGATGAGCTTATTTAGATGAGTAATTGGAGAGCGGTGACTTCGGAGGGCTTGCGGGGTTGCATCAGCAAGCGAAACACATGAGTTTTGAGAGGACCCGCAATTGTTACTGACCCGTTATGGTGAATGCAGCCCAAAAGAACGGGTGGGCCGCGCCGTTGCGATCTCTTCGGCTTTCGATGAGTTTGAGTTGGGAGTCACGAAGTGATTTTGATTTGTCGCGGGTCTCGGCCAAGCCGACAAAGAAATTAGCCATCAGTTTGGCAGTTTCTCGATCGGGAATCTGCCACAGAGTGGAAACAACAGATCGAGCACCCGCCAATTGGAATGCTTGACGCAATCCAGAAACGCCTTCACCGTTACGAACTTCGCCAAGTCCTGTTTCGCATGCACTTAAAACGACGAGTTCCGTACCTCGCAAATCGGTACTGACAATTTCGAGCCCAGTCAGAATCCCATCCTCGCCGTCATTCACGGATGCATCGATTGGTTTATTGCATCCTGCCAACAACAAACCACAACGCAGCAGTGGATTGGGAGAAGTCTGCGACTTGTCGCCTGATGGTTTCTCTTCTTCAAAGAATCCGTGAGTACTCAACACCAAGACGCGGGGTTGGCGGACTGCCTTGAAAATCGCTTCAAGGGCCCATTGGCCCGAATAGACGGATGCTTTCTTGGTCGCAAACAGCTCTAGTTGTGGAAGAACCGCTTCCGCTTCCGATTTTGTACCAGGCAAGCGTGAAACGGTACCGAGTTTGAATTTTCCAGAGGGCGCGACGGCTCGTAGTCCGTTTCGCTCGCTTGCTGGTTTCTTCAAAACTTCTTGTGTTGCCGCCTCCACTGCCGCTGGGTCAAGATTGAAGTCTGGATCGGCAAAAATAATCGGATTATTAGCGTTGAACTTTGTTTCAGAACGAATCAAATCGCGGCCGGTAACCAAGTAACGTATATCAAACGTTTCGATAGCATATGTACCATCCTGAATTGGCAATGCACTCCACGGTACAAGCCACAGCGATGAGTCTGGACTCAAGTAGATCGTTTTCGCTGTTCCAAAGGTGTCCAGCAATGGATCGAATATGGACTCTGCAAGAGCACGCAGAGATGGCTCTAACATTTTTTCGGCGTCTTGCTCGCCGTTCTCACGAATCAGTAGTGGCGCTTCTTTCAGAGCGTCTCGAGCTAGGCGTACTCTTTCGTCGATCTTTGCCGCATCGCCGAGATCGACCAAGCGAATCTCGCCGCTTTTGGGTATGGTCCAAGCAAGGTAATGCACCGGACGATCTGCTTCTTTGACCGATGGGTTTCTGAAGTCGTACTTCCTGAATCTCACAATTTCAACGAGAACATCATCCTGTTGCAGCGTGTTGCGAACATCGTCCAGCTCAATCCAAGCTGTCGAACCCAGTGAACGACCACCTTGCTCAGACAAGCTCCGCGACTGAGCTTGCTCTTGCCGAACCAGTTCGTCGATCCGGTTTTGTTTCTCCGGATCTGCTACCTTGGAATCGCTCAGCATCATGAGTGATGCCAGTTTTTTTCGAATGACAAGTAAGGCCTTTACCGCAGATGCAAGTTGCGAGTTCGTGGTGTCGCGAGCGATCAATGCACGCTGTGCAAGAGCCTGTTGCGAGACCGCTTTTCCGTTCAGCACCCAACTCGCGGTTTGGTCGATCACCTTCTGGTTTTGTGGTTGATCCAACGCAAGCGATAACGCCGAATGAAAGTAGGGTTCGTCAACGTATTTGAGGAACGCGATTTGATCAACTTCAGGGAGAGAGGGTAGCGACTGATCGATATGTTGGCGGAAACCTCGTCTGGCCAGATCGAAATGATCGATGCTGGCATCCCAATTTGCGATAGCGGCGTTCACCTCTCCTAGTGCTGTGTGGCTATTCGCGACGTCGGGGTGAGTCTCAGGAAACTGACTCTTGCGAATGCGCAAAGCCTCTTCGAAATTTGCTTTTGCTTTATCGAATTGCTGAATCGCACAGTTCACTTCACCGATCGCCATATTAGTAACACCAACGGTAGTGTGGTTGGGGCCAAAGGATTTCTTCCGGCTGGCGAGGGCTTCTTCTAAGATCATCAACGCTTGAGGATAGTCACCGCGTTTGGTGTAGAGTTGACCAAAATTGTGAAGCGTTAATGAGATATCTGGGTGATCGGCGTCTAGGATTTTCTGACGAATAGAAATGGCTCGCTTGTACATAGCTTCCGATTCGTCGTATCGTTTTTGGTTTTGGTAGGACAAAGCTAGATTCAAAACAGCTCTCGCAACGTCAGGGTGATTCTGGCCAAGTGTGGCCTCGAATACTTTTAGGTTTTGCTTGTGCATGGACTCAGCTTTTTCAAACAGGCCCATTTGGAAATACAGGCCAGCCAAGTTGTTACGTGTGCGGCATACTTCGAGGTGGTTGGTTCCAAAGGCTTTCTCTTTTATCTGGATCGATTCCAAGAGCAGCAGCTCAGCTCGAGGAAAGTTACCCTGACGCGAATAGAGATCCGCCAAATTCATTAGACTGCCTGCCAATTCCGAGGCAAACTTTGGTTGGTTGCTACGAAGCGTTTTGATAGATTGCAGCACAAGAGGTTCAACTTGCGAATAGTCGCCGAGCTCTTTGTAGACGCCAGCGAGATTGTTGCGACTGACTGCTGCCTGCGGCGAGTTCTCGCCGTACGCTTTGCTGAGCAAAGCTAGGCCACGTTCATGAAGTCGCTGTGACTCCGTATAGTCGGCGAGTTCCCACTTCACGGTAGCGAGATTATTCGCGGCTTCCGCCGCGAGTGACGTGTCACCGATAGCAACCGACGTGTCGAATGTTTGTTGGATCAATGCCTCCGCTTTAGCATACTCCCCCAGTTCCCGCCAAATGATTCCTTGAGCTTGGGTTAATGCTGCCACAGAAGCATTGTTGCTACCCCAAACCTGGGCAGCGAGCTTCTGAGCCTTTTCGTATTCTCCCGCCGCTTCTTTAGATTTGCCCTGCTTTTGATACTGCTCTGCCATTGTGATGGCGTTGCTAATCCCTATCATCCGTGCGTCTTGTCCATGGGCGATGAGGTGAAGGAACAGCGTTAGAGTGAACGCAGCAATTGCAGGTATACGATGCATCATAGTGAAATCAGAAACGTGTTTTCTACCCTAGAGGTTTATCGATAGCTGTTAATAGAATGCAGCGTTGTCACGAGACGCGACCTCAGTAAACAAGGACTGAGCCGCGGCGTGATACTCGATCAAAAAGATAAACAGCTCGTCGCTTGGTTGACGACGCTACTTTTTGGGAATGTCGCTAGGCTCAGTCGAGCCTGGTAGCTTCTCTGGATCGATTGGCAGCATCTTTTCACCGTCATTCGACTCTGGAATTGCAGGCATCGTGCCCGGATCGGGGAATGCCTCTTCGGGGATCGAGGTGAGATCATCTTTGCGATCTTTCTCAGCCAACAAAGAGTAGCCCTTTTCCTTGAGGTCGTACCGTCCCCAGTAATGACGAGCTACGGGATTGTAGTAGTAAA
>CAIXME010000698.1 GCA_903920425.1 uncultured Pirellula sp.
CTAATCGCGTGCGTTGTGATGTGCACAGCCACGCGCGAGTGACTGTTGCTTAGATCACAACCCGACGCGTATCAAGAATTTTCACCACAGAGACACCAAGACACAGAGTATTCAAGAATTCATTTTTGGATCACAAATCATCTCCGCGTCTCTGTGACTCTGTGTAAACCATGGATTCTGATCGGCACTATCACAACCCAAAGCGTAAGTTCTGAAGTTGCGCTATTTTGTACTTAGGGCTGAAGGCCCGACACATCCTCTGCCGGTGCCGTTAGGCGCCGTTAGGCACCGGACCGTCAGTTCCAAGGGTTTCAGGCCCGAAGGGCCGACACACACTTCTCATGTATCGCCCCTTCAGGGCTTGCTTCTCGATTGGTCTTCGAACCGTGGCTTATCAGCCACGGCATTGGATATGCCGGCCCTCCAGGCCTATTCTGCGCAACTTCAAAAAGCGTGAGCGTGGGATTCCGGCCCCTCGCTTCCGCGCTTACGCGTCGGTTTGTGACGTGCAAAACGAAAGTCGCTCTTTGGTCGCCGGGTGATCAAACGCAAGCTTCCACGCGTGCAGCCCCATCGCGACAGATTGCAATTCCGGATCAGGTTGTTCCCGTGAACCACCTCCCGGCAGATAGAGCGGGTCATTCTGGATGACAAACCCCAATGAAGCCAGGTGAAGTCGAATCTGATGCGTGCGGCCTGTCTCGGGAATCGCTTGAACGAGCGAAGTCCCATCGGCTCGGCGTTCCAGTACTTGAAAGCGCGTCAAACATGGCGAACCATTTTCCGCATCGATACGCCGCCCACCGTTTCGCAGCGGTTCTTGACTAATGCTCTCATGGCAATCGATAGCGTCCCACGTCGGATGACCAACGATGGTGGCCAGATACACTTTCTCGACCGTACCAGCATTGAATTGATTTTGAAGGACTTGAGCATGAGCGAATTTGCGTGCGACGACTACCAACCCCGTCGTGTTGGAATCGAGTCGATGAGCGCAGCGGAGCTTTTGAGGATAGTAGACTTCGCCCAGGATCGACTCTAGCGTGTTGCGATTGAAGCGACCGGAGGGATGCATGGGCAGCGGAGCACTTTTATTCACCACGACGATCGCTTCATCTTCGTAGATTAGCTGGATGTTAGGGTCGATAGGCGGTTCAACATAACCGGGCATGAATTGCAAGAATCGCTCTCCTTCGCGAACCTTTTGATCTGGCGATACCGCTTTGGTTTCAAGCGACTCTTTTACTGCGACGGGAGCGCGTATTTCATCGTTAGCGATGGCGGTCAGCCATTGTTGTTGCGAATAGCCTGGATGGAACTCACAAAGAGCCTCAAGCAGAGTCATGCCAGCGCATCGCTGAGGGATGGAGATCCATCTCCTATTTTCATAAGGAGTGGAGCCCCTTTGCTCTGAGGCGACAGTGAGGATTTGATTTTGTCGCTGTGCCAATCGTAGCAAGCGTTGTTCTTCGCGCGTTTTGTAGCAATACGGACACGACTTAGAAGGCACATACTTTTCTGATTCCAGATCAGCGGGTGTCAGCACATGCTTGCATGCGAAACATTCGCTGTTGTCGGAAGGGTCCAACGTAGGATCGACAGCAACGCGTTGATCAAAGACAAAGCAATCCCCTTTGTAGTGAGCCTGCTGGCAGTCTTCGAAATACTTGAGGATCCCACCTTCGAGCTGATAGATTTCTTTGAATCCCAAACCCTTCATGTAGGGGCCGATCTTCTCGCATCGAATTCCCCCGGTGCAGAACATGACTACAGGATTCTCTTTGATCTCTGGCGGTAACGCAGCGGCAGCCTTGGGAAACTGCCGAAACGTTTTGAGGTTCAAGTCGATCGCGTTTTCGAATGTTCCAACACCGAGTTCGTAATCATTGCGAGTATCCAGCATGGCCACGGGACGCTTTTCGTCCAGCCATTGCTTTAGCTGAGCCGGCGAGATCTTGGGAGAAGCTTCTGCTTCGGGCTCGATCCCCTCGATCCCAACTGGGATAATCTCTCGTTTGATCTTAACGAGCATGCGGTTAAAGGGTTGATAGTCTGTCAAACTCTCTTTGACCGGTAAGTCTACAAGTTCAGGCATCGAGCGGATATGAGCTAGATACGCATCGATCGATTCCCGTGAACCGGCCAGAAACATGTTGATCCCTTCGCCACTCAGCAGAACCGTACCGAGTAGCTCCAATCGTTTGCAGAGACTTTTCAGCTCATCGCGGCGCGATTCCAATCGATCCCATCGAAAGAATTTATAGGCAGCAATGTTAACGATAGTGGAGATAGTTGCGGACATCGTAGCATCGAAAGGTAGGTTGGAGCCTCGGGTCTTATAGCCAAAGGCGCAATCGACCATCGAGATGATCCGGCAAGGCTTTGTCGACCCAACGTCGGATTTGAGAATCATTATAACGGGTGCTAAAATGACCACAGATCACAATTTCATTTTTAAAATCGTTTCGTCGCGCGACAATGTCGTCCAAATGCGTGTGGCCGTGCTTGTGGATCTTTTCTTTTCGGTGATCAGGTGAGACGAAGGTCATCTCGGTGATCAATATCTTGGCGCGATACATGTCTGGACAATCGTCTAGTCCCTCCGGTGCAGTATCCCCCGTATAAGCGATGAGAGGGATGCGGACTTCACGGGTGACATCGGTTCCCGATAGTTTAATGTCTCGGATTTGATCTCCGGTTAGATTGGCGTATTCGGGCTTTAGCTTTTTCCGGCGATCCCAAACGATAAAGCCGAGCGACGGAACCGAGTGGCGTGTAGCGCTGGTGGTTACGACCAATTCGCGAGAAAGCTCTATCTCTTGGTTGGCCGTTAGAGGAACGAGATTGCACGGGAGTTTGCCTCGATCCAAACGCGATATGCATTTCAGCATTGCATCGACCGACGAGACAGCGGACTCGGGCAAGTAAATCGTAGGGCGTTCCATTTTCATCATGCGACGCCGCGCAACATAGGCTGGCAGGGCAGCGATATGATCCAGGTGTGCGTGAGAGACCATAAAGCGTGGTATGGCCATGAAGTCCCATGGCTGAGCTCCTAAATCGAAACCGAGCTTCATCTCGGCGATACGCCAGTACGTCTGCACTGCGGCTCGAGAATAACCGTCGATGGTGAGGGAGTCATGCGTCATGCACAGCGTGGGCGCATTGTCGACAGAACCGATCGTTTCAGCCAACTGCGAATCGATCCGTTGTAAAGAAGAAGTCGCTCTTGGGACGGATGCCGCTGGGTCAGCGGCGTCTTTTTTGGTCACGTTGAAACCTGGCTATTGCTTAACTGGAACTGAGCCGGACGGCGGTTGGCTCAAGCTCCGAATTTTGGTGTGAGTGAGGTGGGTTAACTGGTATTTTGGCAACTCTCCAATCCAGTAATTGTAATTCGACACGTTTCATTCCGTTGAATTCGTTGATGTTCGGACGAAACGCGATATCGAATTGACCCTTGTGGTTATTCATAGGTTCGATCCATTCCGCCTGACCAAACGCGACTCCTCGCATTACCGTGCCGTACTGCGAGAACCTGCCGCTCATGTGACGGTCTCCGTTCCCCATTGGTTTTGCTCCATCGACAAGCTCGACATTGCTGGCCACCAATATGGGTCTTGTGTTTCCAGCTCCAAACGGGGCAAGTTTCTCGATAACCGATACCGTGTTCAAATTCATTTGTTTGAA
>CAIXME010000699.1 GCA_903920425.1 uncultured Pirellula sp.
AGTCGACAGCTTGTACATAAATCTCGATTGGTCTGCAACGATGACCGTTTGCTTATCAGCCAACACGACTGGGTTAAGCCATTTTGGTCGTTCCCCGGCCTGGACGGAGGGTTGGAATTGCGTACCAACTAAGCTGCCTTTGTCAGGATCGATCATGGCGATCTGCGAGTTGTTTAGTGGGACTAGAATCGAGCCGTTACCCAGTGCAACAGGTTCACCGCTTGGGAACGCCTCGCCAAGGTCCATTTCGAGAATCTTTGACGGGCCCGAAGTGCGTTTGGTGGTGTCAAGCAAGAGGAGTTGGTTCCCTTGTGCCTGGTTGAGGATCGCGATGCGGGAATCTTTTAGCGTCAGTGGCGATAGGAACTTCATGGACCTCTGATTGCGTCCCAAGTTTTCGACCGGTTCGACGGACGAGTTTGGAGCAAAAGAGTTTCCTTCGAGCGAATATACGGCACCTTGCGAAGTCAACGCCAGGAATCCTTTTCCGTCCGTAGAAAGCGATGTGACAGGCACACCGATATCGGTTTCCCAAACAGCGTCTCCCGTGAGTGGCTTCACACCTGTGACACGGACTCCCAAATTGCCACGAACAATTCGTGTGTGGATCATCAGCTCGTCAGCGATCAAGGGCCGACCGGTAAATTGATCGCCATCTTCCTTTAGCCATTGTCGATTCAGCTTCTGCGAAGTCACTTGCACTTGATAGTGGGTCAATCGGGACGAAGCCAACCACAAGTCGTTTGCAACCATCACTGGCCAAGTTACTTTCGGAGCAGACTCGTTTTCAACGAGATTGACGAAGCGAGCTACCTTGGCGTTTTGGCTCATCGCATCGACTTCGAAAATTGCGAGTTCTCCTAAGTTCGTCGCGACAGCGAGTCGGTTTCGTTCTACTTGAGGATCGACAACAACATGCCCCCGCAAGCGGGTTGGCTTTTGGGCTGGCATCAAGTTCAGCCCTTTCTCGTCGGTCGTGTAGACCTTCATCAAGCAATAGTCTGGGCCTTCGTTGTCAAAAACGATCAATTGGTTCAGGATCCAAATAGGAGCGACTGCGATGGCTCCCGGATTGTGGCCCAGGTAAACCACTTCATCGCAATTGCCGCTGGCACGGGAGATCGCGTACAGGTTGGAGTGACTCCCCGCCAAATAGCGTCGGTCCTTTCCGGTGGTCCCGATGTTCACTTCGATAGACTGGGGCAGTTTCTTTCCCCAACGTGATTGGCCTGTAAACGCATCCAGGCAGAAAATTTCTCCGGCACTGGTGGAGACGAGAACATCGTCACCATCGATCGAGGGCTCGTTGATTCGACCCTCCAGTGTGGCTTGCCAAACGAGGCTTCCATCTTTGGAAGCAAGACGTCGAAGAATACCTTGTTCCGGCAGCGAGACCAGTGCATCGCTGTCAGCGGTTTGGTTTAAGCGTTTCGGCGAACCGCTCCAGTCGCGGCCAATGTACTGTCTCCAAAGGAGCTTTCCGCTTGAAGCGTTCAGGGCCACCACGGCACCTTCGACTCGCAGGAAAACGGTCGATGCGTCTTTGGCCTCCGAGCCCTTGAATCGACGTCCAACCAGTACCGCATTTTTGGCGACAGATGTGTTGGGGGCCTCTTCGTTGGAAACGATAGGGGTTTTCGATGCGGGTTTTACTTGGCCTTTTTGTTCCTTAGTTGCTTCTGCGAGGAGGCTGTTTATTTTCTCTTCGGTTTCCAGCTGTGGATACTTGCGAACCAAAGCCCTTCGCAATTCATAGGTTTTCGTAACATCTTTCGCTGCTACCGACTCGGTCATCGAAACGACCGTTGCAGCGAGTTCTTCACCGCGTTGAATGTCTCGAACCAACCGAGTTTGGTCCTCTTCGATTTTGCGAATACGCAATTCGTTTTGTGTACGTTCTTGGGTACCAACATAGCGAGGGTCCCGAATCAGCTGCATATGCTCGCCCATCTTCTCGATGAGTTGCTTGCGTTCCGGGATCGAAGCTGTGTTGCCGATCTTGAGGATAAACTTCTCGGAGATGCGAAGCAGTGAATCGGTTACGTCACCCCGAAGCGATCCGATGGCTTCTTCGTTGGCAATCGAAGGAAGCAATTCTTGGCTGGTCTTGAGAGCGACCGTTGGGTCAGCTGTTTTCTCTGCATCCAAACGAACCTTGCCGATCGCGGCTAGCACTCTCGCTTGGCTTGCTCGCGCATCGGAGGAAAAGTTCTCGGCGAACTCGGTGAACAATCTGCTTGCCGGCTCATAACTGCGAGCTTTGTATGCTTCTTCTGCAGCGGCCCAGGACTTTTCTGCAGAACCCTTGGAGAACCAAATGAACAAGGGAACAAAGATAATGAGCAACAGCAAGACGAAGAAACCGTAACCGAGAATCCGAAACGATTCCCAGGCGTTGCGCGATTTGACAGAATTGTCTCTAACAACGCGACGCGGTGAGATGTCCAGTTCGCTCGCGTTGTCGAAGTCGGTCTCCCGTTTCTTCTTCGATGGCTTTACCACGGGAGCGATTTCGACTTGATCGATGCCGTCCTCTGCAACTTCTTCCACTTCTACTTCTTCGACTTCGACCAAATCATCTGGCAGAAGGTCTTCGACTGAGTCGTGGTCACTGGGGACCGGATCGATAGGGCGGCCGCCACGCAAAGCGGCAGTTGGGTCTACGCGTGAACTGCCTAGTGACTCATTAAGCTCGGTGACCAACCGGGTCGCTTGGAAACGAGTTAGTTGACCATTGTCGACTAACAGCTTCGCGATCGCCTCTGGCGTGACACGCACCTTGGAGTGTTCGACTTGACGATGTAGTTCGGCAATGATCTCTGGATCAAGTAGCCCGCGACTCTCCAGCAGGGAAATAAATTGCGACGCTGCCATCGTTTACTCAAACTCCTCGACCACGATCACTGGAAACAACGAGACTAGAAAAATCGGTACAGGAAAACAGGACTTCAATCAGCGGGCGCGAAAATGAAAATTCGGTGACGAACAAGCTCGGGTTGGGCGTCCAAAAATAGGGATCACGTATGGAGAGAGCGTTGATCCAATTCCGAATACAGTTGCAATTGAGCCCATCGAGCTTTTGGTCCATCAAGGCGGGTATTGAAGAGCAGCAGCGGCAATCTTGCCGTTGCTCGGAAGTTTTCACTCACCGCCATAATAATAGCTGGAGTCCCCTGGTTTGAGGACAGTCCCATTGAAGAAATCTCACAGAAACGCTTGGTTTGCAATCGGCATGCTTTTG
Source organism: uncultured Pirellula sp. (assembly GCA_903920425.1). Lineage (GTDB taxonomy): Bacteria > Planctomycetota > Planctomycetia > Pirellulales > Pirellulaceae > JBKCUI01. The sequence goes on from CAIXME010000699.1 coordinate 3,242, forward strand.
CAATCGGATCCGACTTTGTCGAAGCATGCCAACAAGTGAGAGCCAACAGGTCGGCCCCGGAGAGGTCAGGGCTCGGCACTGGATGGCTGAATTATTCCAGGTAAGTCGTCCAGGTTGCTGCCGTGTTGTACTGCTGAATCAGTGCATCTGCTTTTGTCTGGTCGCATTTTCCGGCGTCAACCATGTGCTTGATGCGTTTGGCAAAGGCACCCTGCAAGTGTTGCGATTCGTAGCGTGCGAATCCGACCATGTCTTGTATCTTGCTGCCCGGAACGATCTTGGAGACGTGGAATCGGCCGTCGGCTTCCATAAAGATCTGCGCCTCGTTGGGCAGCCCGAACAGGTTGTGATACGAACCCATTACCTCTTGATAGGCACCGACCAAGAAGAGGCCGATATAGTAGTCTTCGTTTTCCCGCCACTCAGGCAGTTCCAAGGTTTCCTTTACATCTTTCAAATCTACGAATTTGTCGATTTTGCCATCGGAATCGCAGGTCACATCGACCAGCGTCGCAAAATCCACCGTTTGTTCTTGGAGTCGGTGTAGAGGCACGATGGGGAAGAGTTGCCCGATGGCCCACGAGTCTGGGGCCGATCGAAACAACGAGAAATTGCAAAGGTATTTAGCAGCCAAGACGCGTTTCACGTCTTCAAACTCTTCGTTGGGAGAGCGGGCCGCTTCGGCTTCTTTTAGTGCGCGAGCACAGACTTCCCAGTAAAGCACTTCTCCCTTGGCACGATCCTCAAGCGAGATCAGACCAAGATTGAATTGGGTGTGCAGTTCGTCTTTGTGCTCAATGGCGTCGTGATAGTACTCGAAGTAGTTTTTGCCGTTGATATCATCGCAGAGTTCTTTGAGCTCGGTGATTACCTGTGGATCGTCTTCGTCGATCGTCACCTCTGGTTCATCGTCAGCGAAGGTTTCGATTTCCTCGCGGATGGAGACGACGAGAACTGTGTGGTATGCCGTCATCATGCGACCGCTTTCGGTTACCAGGTTTGGGTGAGGAACGTTTTCCTCATCGCAAACAGCCTGCACGGTATAGACCACGTCATTTGCAAACTCTTGGACGGTGTAGTTCATTGAAGACTCAAATCGCGTCTTCGACCCGTCGTAGTCCACACCCAAGCCTCCGCCGATATCCAGGAAATCGACAGGCAGACCGAGCTGATGAATCTTGGAGTAAACGCGAGCGGCTTCCTTCATCGCATTTTTGACTCGTTTGATGTCGGTGATCTGCGATCCGATGTGGAAATGGAGCAGTTTGAGGTTCTGCTCCATTTTGTGTTCGCGCAATAGTTTGACGCTTTGGATGATCTCAGAAGTGGTCAATCCAAACTTGGCCGAATCGCCGCCGGAGCTGGCCCATTTGCCGGAGCCGCGTGTGTAAAGTTTCGCACGCAACCCAATCCAGGGGCATACGCCGACATCGCCAGCGACTCGA
>CAIXME010000700.1 GCA_903920425.1 uncultured Pirellula sp.
ATCGTCGCTTGCTTTGCATTCGCAGCGCATTGGATGGAAAATGCGAGACGATTGATTAGGTCAAATAGCCTCTCCCCCCCTCCCGTCATGGCTTTATCACCGCCACACGATTTTGCTTTGGAGCTGGTGCTTGGCACAACCCTTTCTTTTGGCCGCCGCCGGCTGGACCTCTTACGGCCAAACCATGCTTTTTCAGGCAGGAGTTCTCGAGTCGAAATCATTGCCTCTTTTGTTCCAGATGATTCCCTGCTTAGCTCTGTTAGTTACCCTTGAAATGATCTGGTGCTTTGGCACTCCGCAATCGACTCCATCCAGCAATGGAACCAAACCGACGTGGAACCAACAACTGGGATGGTGTATCCGGCGATCATTGCAAAACGCGACATGCACTTGGATTGTCCCGATACTGCTCCCAATCGCCATTGCAAGCTTCGTGGACACGGGCCAATTGGTTGGAAGCAGGCTGCCCGATGGGGGAATGATGGGATCGGTTCTCAGTGTGATTGGATCGTCACTGGCGGCGACCATTGCTATCCCTCATCTCTTCGTTTGGCTCATTCGAGCCCGACCTACCGACGACTCGATCGAAACAATCGTGAAGAACGTTTGGAAGATTGGTAATATCCGCACTCCAACAATCCTCCAGTGGCCAACGGGTTGTCGAGTTGCAAACGCCGCGGTGGTTGGCTTGATCGGCTACAGCCGCAAACTCTTACTCACCGATGCTCTTCTCCAACGATTGACGGATCGCGAACTGTCGATGGTCGTCCTTCACGAATTGGCTCATTGCGTTCGTTACCACGCCTGGATCCGTATGGCGCCGACGATCTGCACCGTCGCGTTTCTTTTGCTTGCCATGAGCCTACTTCATGGCGTATACCTTGCCGCAGTCTGCATGATTCTTTTGGCCTGCTTCTTGGGTAGCTTGGTCGCCGTCTGCTGGTGGACGGAACATGATGCGGACCGTGTTGCGGTGAAACTAGCATCGCAATTGCAGGCCGAATATTCGGCGAATGACTTAGTTACGGCACTCCAGAAGATCTACGGCACGCGTCAGACGAAGAGCAGTTGGCTTCATCCAAGTTGCAATCAGCGTGTTTCAGCAATTCTCTCCAACAGCTAAACCAGCGGACTTCACCGCACCGACTTAAGCTAAATTCTTACGCTTCTTCAGCATGGATTCGGTAGACAAAAAGTCATCCTGCGGCGTCCACCATGATTCGCCTTCGCCGTCCCCTGGGTTGGCGTTGATATAGTTAATGACGATCAAAACATCCAACGCTTCGATATTGCGATTCCCGTCTACATCATAAAACGGGGGAGCAACCAACAAACTCGTATCCAACGGACGAGCTCCGTTGCGATTGATTTCATTGATGATCAACAACACATCCAAAGCTGTTATCAAACTATCGTTGTTAACATCCTGTCGCCGCGTCGCATTCTGCCATGGTGAGGAGACGAGCCGCAGTTGAAAATCAACATGAGTGTTCGGGCTGCCTGCAACAACAGGAGCATCTCGAAGCCCATTGCTTGGTTGCACAAGAACGTAACTGCTAGACGGCAAGATCACTTCAACGCGATACGATCCCGTTGGTAGTCCTGGCAGCAAATAGCTCCCGTTCGCTCCCGTGAGTGTTTCCGTTGTTGCGCCAACAACCAGATTGTCTAACTTTACTTTAGCATTCCGTATGCCTCTCGCCACGACATAGGAAATCTGTGGTGTATCGCTCAACACGACCAAGGTAGATCGGTCGCCAACATTCAATGTGCTGGATTCGGCCCGTTGTATCAGCCTATTTGAGGAATCGTACGCTTCTAAACGCACAACGGTTCCGACACTAGCCGCAATTGCATCGATCGACACCCGCGTGGTAGGTGACGTCATCGTCACACGCAGCTGTTGCAAGTCTCCTCGAAAACTATCTGCAAAGCCGATTTGGGATGGCGAGTAAGGCCTAAAGACTTTGGTTCCGGTCGATGCTCCCGTATCGGTAAACGCACCCACGACTCCGGTCGCATCTTCTCCGATCACCTCGATAACGATACCGTTTTGACTCGATGCGATTGCGCCGTCCGCAAAGGAATCTGGATCAACGGTCTGTTGCAAAGTCAAAGGTTGTCGAGCGACATCCACTAAGCGAACGCGAGCTCCGCTAACGGGTGATTCCGTGGACTGCCACAGCCCATCCGCGTTTTGATCGCTCCAAACAAACCCCTGGATTCCAGGGACTGCAGCGGTGTCGCGTGCAGCGGAAAGGGTCCCCTGAAAGACATTGCTAATAATGCCGGTGGCTGTTTCAACTGCTCGGATCTCGATCGTCCCCGTTGTTCCAGAAGGCACAGGTATTCGGAGATTCAAATCGATCTGCGGTTGGTTTGGCGTGGTGATCGTCTGCCAATTTCCATTGTTGAGGCGATATTCGATCCGCCCAACGCGATTCAATGTGATGCTGTTTTGCAGACCTGAGCTATTGAGATTTGGTAGCGTCTGAACCATCGCCTTGCCAGCAAATACGTATTCATTGCTGGTGGATTCCCATTGCCCTAGCCCCTCCAATCGCAGCGGTACATCCAAGACGTCAAAGATCCCGTCGCCATCGGAGTCCTTCCATCCAATCTGGGCCAGCGTGGAATCAGGCGATGTAACATTCTGATATGCCCGATCTAACGCGGCATTGCTAGACATAATACTGTCTGACTGCACGAAATTTGGATCGGGGTTCAGATCCAGTGCATTCGTGTTTTGAGCGTTATAGTATCCGCGTTTCTTGAAATAATCGGAACCACCAAGGTACTCATCCCGGGCCCAAAACATGTGTCCCGTCTCATGCGCAAACGTAGATGCAGGACGGGTCGACGGTATGACTTCAAATAGACCGCCGGCAAACGCAAAAGCTCGATCAAACGTCCCACCTGCAGCAAAGCTTCCGTCGCTATCATTCTGCGAGTTCACGACGAAAATCGTAAACGCCCAGTCGGTATTCCACTTTTCACGTTGGGAGTGGTTAAATGCACGAACGTTAGCATCTAACTGCGAACTCTGCGAAAACCCCGCGTCCACCAAAAACTGAGACACCCAATCAGCATAGGCGTTTGACACTCGCGATATAGGTTCGTAGGGCGTCGCGGCGGGATTGGTGACGTAGGTCTGGTCGATAACAAAATCCAACGTATGAATCGAACTCTTGGTAGCTAACAATTGCTTCCACCAGTTCAATCCCGTCTGGATATTGCTTAGCACGGTCGCTTTTTGCTCGGCGGTCCAGTTCTCTGTGCTAGTATCTATCTGGCCGTTGCTCTCCAGAAAGACAGGAGTTACGGCTACCCGCCCTAACATGAACTCGGCCGTGTCGTCCGGCGTCGCCCCGAACGGAAGGCTTGCAAAAAGCGAACGCATTTCAAGCTGCTCAACTCTCAGCGATCGACGTGAGCGTCTTTCGTGAATACGTGCCCTCGCGGAACGACTGATGCAGCAAATTAGCCTTTCGAACATAGTCCCAACCATTTTGCCGCGAACAACGAGAGTCAAGCAACTAACTCAATCTTAGCCCGAATCCGACTTCGGGCCAACAGGACAGACTCGCCTTAGATGCGGTATCTACGAAAGGGTTCCCAGAGACCATTTCGGCAATGAAAAAGGCTTCTCGGAGTCACTCATGGCAGCGTAAAAACCATCGAGATCGCCGAGTTCCACCCCTTGTCCAGTCCGGGCCGCGGTCTTCCGAACCTCCAGCGAAACACCTACAGCGGGCGTTTTTACCGGTAAATTGCTGACAACATCGGCAAAGGGTGCAGACGAGATCAATGGGACGTCGACTTTCGTTTCCCTGACGTCATTGCTGCTCGCGTTCGAAACACCAGCTTGGCCGAACATTGGGGATGCAAGCCCACCGGACGACCGGTTTCCACCGGAGTTTCGTCCGCCGGGAGCATTGCTCGGGCCTGGCGGGGACAGCGGTGGCGATAACGGCGGAACCGTGATCGGCGCTACGATCCCACTCGTCTGCTGGCTATTGCGGACAATGC
>CAIXME010000701.1 GCA_903920425.1 uncultured Pirellula sp.
GCATTGTCCGCAATAGCCAGCAGACGAGTGGGATCGTAGCGCCGATCACGGTTCCGCCGTTATCGCCACCGCTGTCCCCGCCAGGCCCGAGCAATGCTCCCGGCGGACGAAACTCCGGTGGAAACCGGTCGTCCGGTGGGCCTCGACTTGCTGCCACCTCCGCGCCAACCGACATCAAGCTGTCGGCGAGTTCCGTTCGTGAGGACGCCGTTGCCGGCACGGTGGTAGGTGTCTTGACGAGCGTTGATCTTGATCCGCTTGAGACTCATGCTTATGAATTGGTGGATGGGGACGGCAGTTCCAGCAATGGGCATTTTCGAATCGTTGGAGATTCATTGATGACCAGTAGTACTTTTGCGTTGGATGGAACGTCGCGTTACACCGTTCGTATACGGACTACCGATTCAGAGTCACTTTCCTTTGAGAGATCGTTGTCGATCGATGTGTTCAATGCAGCACCGACGGTGAGCGTTGTAAATGCGACGTTGGCCGGGGCGGAAGGAGTGCGGATACTCAATTCGGGAACCTATCTGGATGTTGGTGTTGATACGGTGGTTCTAACCGCTTCTGAAGGAACGGTCGAGAAGAATGCAGATGGAACATGGAATTGGTGGTTAGATGTAGCAGATGATACACTACCTACCAGGGTGACTATTACTGCTCGAGATGACGACGGAGGTAGCAGTTCAACCTCGTTTATCTATAGTGCAGTCAACGTTGCGCCTGTGCTGACTCGAAAGTACGCCACAGTCAATCGCAGTCCGTTGGCTATGATGACCAACACGGGAACTTATACGGATGTAGTTGCCGACGTGGTTACGTTAACGGCCAGTATCGGGACGATTCTAGAAGTTGGTGATGGTGCATGGACTTGGTTCTTGCAGCCGACAGGCGTGATCAACAACCAGACCGTCACGATTACGGCGACAGACAAAAATGGCGGAGTTTCAAACGTTTCGTTTGTGATCAATGCCCAGGTTAGCATTGCCTCGCGAGCAGTCGTGTACAACAACGCCACCTCGTCCGGAGGCTCAGCCTCGCCTGCGGGAGATAAAGTTGCATTGTTGCCTGGGCAAACGGCAACCTATGCAAACTACACCAATTATGCGCGAGGGCTTAACGGCCTCGTCGTAGATATGGCTGGTCTGCCTGAAAGTACGACACCATCTCAAGTGTTAAGCAGTCTACTGTTCTCCGTTTGGAATGGCATCAGTGCCGATGGATTTGCATCGCTACCATCTGCGGCCGTGCCCAGTGTGGCAATCGAGCGAGGTGCTGGCGTGGGTGGCTCCGCCCGAGTTCGCATCTCGTTTCCAGACAATACAATTCAGAACACATGGTTGCGAGTTGAGGTAATCGCCAATGCCAATACAGGGCTTGTTTCGAATGATGTTTTCTATTTTGGGAACATCATCGGTGATCTCAATGTGGGGAACGTAACCAAGCGAATACGGGTAAATGCTCAAGATGTATCTGCGGTGCGGAATAATTTTGCAGAGGTAGCCAACGCGGGGAATCCATACGATTTGAATCGTGACGGGCGTGTTGATGGACAAGATGTTGCGATCGTGCGAAACAATCAGCACACGTCCGGTATTGTCGCGCTAATTTCTGCGGTCCCGCCGCTAGGGCGAAGCTCAGCAGCTGCACCGAGGGTTTTAAACCCAAAATCGGAAGCTTGGTCCTTGGACTCATTGGATGTTGAAAAACAAGACTGGTGGAGTGGTGTTTGGGTAGGCGAGCGGGGCGGAATTCCAAACAAAGTGTTGGAGCGAAGCGCTTTGCTTCATGAGGTAGATGCTTTTTTTGAAACCTACTAGAAGTCGCGAATCGGGCCGTTGCAGGATCGTGCCTTGGAAATTCTTGGGCAATTGAAGATTTGAGATCCCTTGGTGAATGAATCGCAGGGGGATCTTGGATTCATTGGGGGTTCAACTTTTCTAGTCGCTTGAGTCCAAGTCTCGCAGTAGTTATGATCGTAGCTAATTATGGCGTGGATCAGCAAAATACTATCGGAACTCATTGTACGGCCGCTCTACGGCCGTTCTGATCGCAGCCAGTCTGGGGCATCTCTGGCGAAATCGCGTTCGCGAAGCCGGCGGGCGCTTGCCTACGAATGGCTAGAAATGCGGCAGTTGCTGGCGATCGGCGACTTGCGAATAGTCAACTACAACGTCCTTGGATTTGACGGGACCCCTTCACCCAACGTGGGTGCCGTTTTGCAGGCGGTAGGGAACGAAGTTTACGGTGGACGATCGCGTCCGGTAGATGTGGTGGCGATCCAAGAAGTTCAGATGCAATCAACAACGACAGCAGCTGTCGTCGCGCAGTTGAATGCTCTCTATGGCGCTGGTCGGTACGATTACGGACGTCTAAATGGAGCGTCGTTATCCACAAACGAGACCGTCGGCCTGATTTATAACACGCAGACAGTTTCGTTGGTTGATTCGATTGGGGTGGGAACCGTTTCCAGTTCTGGGGCAGCGCGACAGCCGATTCGATATCGTTTGCGTCCGTTGGAGTTGCCGTTAGGCAACGATTTCTATCTTTACAACAGTCACTACAAAGCCAGTGATACAGCGTCAGATCGGACGCGAAGAAATGTAGAGGCAACGTCCATTCGATCGAATGCGGACGCGTTGGGGCAAGGGACGCTCATTATCTATGCTGGTGATTTGAACTTGAAGACGAGTTCGGAAGCGGCATACCAAACACTATTAGCAACTGGGAATGGCCAAGCCCTCGACCCCTTGAATCGTCCAGGAAACTGGAACGGTGATCCGGCGTTTCGCGATATTTTTACGCAGGCGCCTCTGTTTAATGCCCCTTCGGGCTTTGTTGGCGGCGGAATCAATGATCGTTTTGATTTTCAATTGCTGTCCAATGAGTGGACCGATAACATTGGGTTAGAGTACGTAGCGAATTCGTATCATACGTTCGGAAACAATGGTTCGATCCCCGTAAATGGGAGTATTAACGATCCCGCGAATACCGCGCTCCCAGGCATGGCCAACAGAACGGCTATTCTCAATCTGCTGACTACGGTAACGGACCACTTGCCTCTCGTAGCGGATTACCGATTCGTTTCCAATTTGGCTCCCACGGATCTTGCCTCGACGGGAAACACCGTAGTTGAAAATGCTGTCGCGAATACAACGGTCGGTACACTCAGTACCACAGATCCGAACACGACGGATACACACACGTATTCTTTGGTTGCAGGGACAGGCAGCACAAACAATGCGAGTTTCGTGATCGTTGGAAATACAATTCGCACTAGCAGTACTTTTGCTTTGGATGGAACAGCCAATTACTCAGTGAGGGTTCGGTCCACCGATAATGGTGGTTTGTTCTTTGAAAAATCAATCACAATCGCGGTTACCAATGTTGCACCGCTTTTGTCCGTTAGCAATGCCACCGTATCGGGGAACGAAGGCACGACGATAACGAATTCTGGATTGTTCTCTGATGTTGCGTTGGATACTGTTACGCTGACAGCGTCGGTTGGTGCCGTCACCAAGAATGCGAACGGAACTTGGAGTTGGTCATTGTTCGTTTCCGACAATAGTGCCGCGAGCAGTGTTACGATAACAGCCCAAGATGAGGATGGCGGAAGTCGGTCGGCTAGTTTTACATATACCGTTCTGAATGTATCTCCCCTGATTACACGTGTTTCGCCTTCGCTCACGGGAAATGTGTTGTCGCTTCTGACCAATACGGGAACCTTTAGTGACGTACCTGCGGATATCGTGTCCCTAACTTCGAGCGTCGGAACGGTGGTGAAGAACGCTGATGGAACGTGGGCTTGGTCGTTTAGCCCAACCGCTGGCATCAGCAACCAAACGGTGACCGTGATCGCCTCGGATGAAGATGGCGGAAGTTCGTCAGTATCGTTTTTGATCAACGCTCAGGTGCAGGTATCAGGTCGTGGTATTTACTATGCAGGTGCGACAGGTAGCAGCGCTCAAACAGGTTTGGGAACAGACAAGACGGCAC
>CAIXME010000702.1 GCA_903920425.1 uncultured Pirellula sp.
ATTGAGCCAATCGCGGCAGTTCCAACCCGAGCCGGATCGACTGCTGATCGCAAATAGAATCCAGTAATCGTTCCCACTACAAACGACAGTGTTAGCGACACGAGGAAAAACAGGAGCCAGCCGATCATTGTTGTTCCCCACTGAGCAGCTTCGATGCCTTGCCACGCACTTCATCCAACCAAACTGCGTCAGCGCGTCGTTGGTATTCAGAGGCAACGGCGGTGGCCTCCTCATCCAGTTGCTGTTGACGAAGCGTCGTTTGACGAACGGGCTGCGATGGTTCGGGGGTTAGAAAGGCGACCGGCGAAGCTTGCCTGAGTTGCTCTGGTTCGCGTTTCTTCATGGGAAGCAAAGCGACTGCCAGCAGGACAACGACCACAATGATGGCGATGGTTATTAACATGTTTGTTTGGAACCTCACTAGGAAGATGGATTGGGTTAGGGCAACGCTCAGCTAATGCCGCGTTTGATGAGAATGAAGACCAGCAACACGGCTGCAATTCCAATGAGGGCAACCGTTGCGATCTCGCCAGCCGAGAGCCACATCAAGGCGTTACGAGTCTCGGTGGCTCCATCGAACAAATCGCGAACTCGATCAAGCGGGCGACGGTTCTCCGGTTGCGGCGTTGGGCAATATCCATCGGGACAATCCTCGGCTGATAGATACAATGTCGGCGTGATGGCATCGTCCCAAGAGTAACCCTTGGTCTTCACCGCACCGGTCTTTTGTGCCTGCTTGGCTTGCTTGTAGAGCGTGTATCCATGCTTGAGATCGGAATACAACTCTGCGGGCGTAGTAGGGATCATGGTTCGGCCTGCGGCATGAATGTGTCCGCCAGTCGCATCTTGGAAGAGAACCACAGGGAACTGTTCCGCTGGCACAATGTCGGCATACCGAGTCTTATAGATTGGATTTCCAGCAGTGTAGACCTGGAACTCACAGCTCTCTTTGAGCGAGATAAGCTGTTTATCTTGGCTGAACCAATCTTGCAGCATCTTGCTTGTGGAGTCGTTGCCAACGAATAATGCGATCTGGTAACTCTTCTTGGGTGGAGGCGATGCCGGCGAAGTTGCAGGTTTAAGAACGGTCGGAACTTCCACCGTTGGCGTTGCCGGCGTTGTGAAGTTGGGTGTGGGGCTCACCGGAGTTACCACACTTGGACCGACAACGCTGGGCTGGACGATCGTTGGGTGAACAATCACGGGCGCAGGATAGACGCGTGTTGGGGGACAGTCCTGAGGGCAAATGCGAATCTGTTGTTTGACTTCGCCTTGCGCTTGCAAGTTCACGGATTGCGGTTCTTGTAGCTTCTCGATCTTGCCTACACTCGTGGGAGTCGATGGAGGTCGGATGAGTTCGCCACCCTTGCCGGCACCCGCTGTTAAATAAGACTTCTCTGTCAAACAGAGAATCTGAGAGTTGCAGACGAATTTCCGCGGCCCGGTCTCGGAAATGCGATTTTTGCGAGAAATGAGAGCGCTCTCTGGTTGGCGGCCGGAAGGACGAAAATAGCCGAAACCCTTGAAAAACAACGAAAAAAGCCGAGGGGTTGAATCCTCGGCTTCTCTGTTAAATAGTACCCTCGGAAATTCCGAGGATTTGAAAGGCTCCGCGAGCGCAACCCTCTTCGTAACAATACTCTCTGCGCTCAAAATTCGTAAAGCCTTTCCCTGAAAGGATTTGCGAAGTTCGAGACCAGTTTGGTCTGTTTCTCTACGAAGAGGTTCGAACAATGGGTTAACACCCTCTGTTGATGATTTTAGCGACGATGCTCTTTCGCATCAAGAGGAAGACGCGATCTGTTAGCCATTTCCCCGTTTGTCTTCACCAGCCTATTGCCAAGCCATTCGATCAAAGCGACGCTCTGAATTGCTATTCTTTCCATAGTTGGGAAGCAACGCTTGTTGGAAAGCAGCTAGATTAGCGTGCATGTTTCGGATTCTCCACGCTCGCCACCGGGCGAGCCAACCTGGTATCGATCGATTCGACGCTACTTGACTAACTGGCACTGGATAGATACTTGGTCGCCGGACCGCTGCTCCCAAAACACGAAAACTTGCGATTCATTTCCGTCACCAACCGCGACGATTGGATCTCGAGCGTTTTCAGAAATTATTCTCGAGTTGCCATTTCCAAGCTTCACCAGTCGCAATTGGCCGTCGCGTTTGGTGAGCCAAACGACGTAAGTCCCGCTCGGGCCGCTTGCGATCCACGGTTGTTCACCGTGCTCCAACATGGTTTCCAGCGAGGCCTCTCCAACGGACGTGAAGATAGTACCGCCACGACGCCAAGCGGAAACAACTTCGCCCTTCGGTGCGATCGCCAACATGCCTCCGTCCATTGGGCAAGCATTTAAGCTCCAATGTTGGAGTCCAAGTCGTTCTCCGATGCCAAATGTCTCTCCTTGATTGTTGGAAGAAACAAGATACATGTCACGATTCCCCTTTAAAGAGTTTCGAAACAAGATGTGAACGAAATTACCTTCGGCCACAACCGATGGATGGCAACACTCACAGATACTTCCATCGGGCGATTGGTAAACCAACTGATTCTTACTCCAACTTGCCCCTTGATCGATCGATTTCGAGGCAAAGAGCTGAGTCCGCTTCGCACGGAGGTCAAGCCAAACGCACCACAATGTTCCATCGTTACTCGATGTCATTGCGTGCAGGCCCTCCCGCGCCGAGGCCTCAATGTCGTTGACCTTTACTGGGCCAAGCCAGCTCTTTCCACCGTCCAGTGTGCGGTACGCCAAGACGTCCCCATCAGTGCCTTTACCCTTCGGACCTCCAATCGCAGTGATAACAATAGAATCGCCGGCATGAGCAATCCGAGGA
>CAIXME010000703.1 GCA_903920425.1 uncultured Pirellula sp.
ATCCCTTCGGGATACGTGGGAGGTGGTGACGCTACCGGTGGTGTCGCTTCGCTCAACCACCGGCTACAGGCTTTAATCCCTATCGGGATTTTCAGAACCCATTCACCGGGTGCGGTAGTTGAGACCTGGGGGATGCAGATTTCATTCACCGGGGGAAGGCTTTGAGCATTGCGGGATTTTCAGAACCCATTCGCCGGGTTCAGGTTTTGAGCCGTGCTGGAGATTATGTTTTCATCCGTGGGTGAATGTTTTGCATCCCAAACCGCCAACGCGGTGGGGGCTTGGTTTTATATCCTGAAAGGATAAAAGCTTGTAGCCGGTGGTTGAGCGCAGCGACACCACCGGACAAGATGTCCGATTGTTTTTGCATCCTGAAAGAATGCCAGCAATCCCCCGGCGCATGCGTTTGATAATGCGAACCAACGGAACATGGTTCGAAACGTGTCCGGGCTATTCAATGATTCGATGCGGTTCGGTGCTCGATTCGCGGGCTTTTGCTTGGATCCCTTCGGGATACGTGGGAGATGGTGACGCAACCGGTGGTGTCGCTTCGCTCAACCACCGGCTACAAGCTTTAATCCCTATCGGGATAGTCAGGAGCGTACTACGCAAGCAATTCGGTAATCACTCGCTGCTTTTCGACGCCCGTCAATCGCTGGTCGAGTCCTTGCGATTTGAATGCGAATCGCTCATGATCGATTCCCATGCAATGCAAAATGGTCGCGTTGACGTCGTTGATGTTCACTGGATTCTCAACAATGTTGTAACTGAAATCGTCCGTTGCTCCGTACGTCATGCCCCCACGAATTCCACCACCCGCCATCCACATGCAAAAATTCCGTGGATGGTGGTCCCGGCCATAGTTATCACGTGTTAATCCACCTTGACTGTAGACAGTTCGCCCAAACTCACCTCCCCAAACGACGAGCGTATCGTTCAGCATGCCCCGTTGCTTTAGATCTTTAATCAAAGCGGCAATGGGTTGGTCGGTTTGTTTGCATTGATTACCAATTTGTCGAGGCAAATCGCCATGCTGATCCCAACCGCGGTGCAGCAACTGGACAACTCGCACGCCTCGCTCAATCAGCTTTCGCGCTAGCAGAGCACTGTGAGCGAACGAACCTGGATCCTTGACATTGGGACCGTACATCGCCAGCGTTTCTGCTGTCTCGTTGCTGATGTCCGTCAACTCAGGCACGCTCGATTGCATTCGGAAAGCCATCTCGTATTGAGCAATGCGAGTCGCGGTTTCTGGATCACCAAAGGTGGTCTGAGTGCCTCGATTTAGTTCCTGAAGAGAATCCAGCATCAACCGTCGATCCATCCTAGATACGCCCTCAGGATTGGGTAGATACAGAACCGGATCTCCGCTACCACGCAGCGCGACACCATTGAACCGCGTTGGCAAAAAGCCACTGCCCCACATCCGACTAAAGAGCGCTTGGCCGTTGCTATCGTCAGGAAATTTAGGGGTGAACACAACGAAAGCGGGAAGATCGTTGCTTACACTACCGAGCCCATAAGCCAACCAGGCACCGATACTTGCTTTACCAGGCACCTCCGATCCAGTCATCACATAGGTGCATGCGGGGTCGTGGTTGATGGCGTTGGTAAAGACCGATTTAATAACAGCGATATCGTCGACAACTTCCGAGGTGTACGGAAACAAATCGACGTTTGCCCAAGTGCCCGATTTACCTTTTTGTTCAAATTTGAATTTACTAGGAGCGACCGGAAACCGCGTTTGGCCGCTGGTCATCGTAGAAAGCCGTTGTCCACCTTGAACACTTGGCGGCAGGTCTTTATCAAAGTACTCGCTTAAGCCTGGCTTGTAATCCCAGGTATCAATCTGGGACGGCCCGCCGTTCATGTGCAAGTAGATTACCGATTTGGCTGTCGGAGGAAAATGGGGAAAGCCTGGCAACGCAGGATGCACAGGCGCATCAGCTTGTTTATCGCCGAGCCCATCGGCCGCCGCGACCGAAAACAACTGGCTTTGCGATGCGAGCAGACTAGCAGCAAGGCCGCCTAGTCGGACGCCCGTCGCGCCAAAAAAGCCGCGACGGTTGGATTGCATTTGAAGTTTTTCGAGAGGATGCATCATTAGTTGCGAGTTAGGGTCTCGTCCATGTTGAGTATGGTACTTGCGATCAATGTATACGCAGCAAGAATCTCTGGCTTGGCTGTGCTGCGTGGTTTTGATTCGCCGATTTGGATCAATTTGGTCGCCTCCAGTTGGTTGGCAACATAATTCGACAAATGCAATTCCAATTGCCGTTGGAGAACTGCGGACTCTCGATCGTCTGGCTCCCTGGAAAGCACCGTACGGAACAACAACCGGATGTGGCCGGCAGTGTCCAGTTCACTCCGTTCGAGAACACGCTCAGCCAACGCCCGTGCGGCTTCCACATGCTGGACATCGTTGAGCAGCTGTAATGCTTGAAGGGGCGTGTTGCTTCGTTCGCGACGCGTGCAAGACTGCTCGCGGTTGGGGGCATCAAAGTTGACCATAAACGGAGGAGGAGCGGTCCGCTTGTAGAACGTATAGAGGCTGCGACGATACAGTGAGCTCCCTTTGTCTTGTTGATAGAATCGCGTGTTGGAACCGGCGAATCCCACGGGCTCCCACACATTGCTCGGCTGGTACGGTCTCACACCTTTTCCGCCGATGGATAAGTCGGCGAGACCGCTAACAAAGAGTACGTTATCACGGATCTGCTCCGCATCGAGTCTCAAACGCGGTCCGCGTGCAAGCATGCGATTTTCAGGATCATTTTCGATCAGTTGTTGGTTCGTGCGAGAACTTTGACGGAACGTCGCAGATACCAAGATGGTTCGAATCAATCGTTTGACATCCCACCCCGAACTTTGAAAATCGCTAGCCATCCAATCCAACAACTCTGGGTGTGAAGGTAAATCACCTTGCGTGCCAAAGTCAGCACTGGACTTCACAAGCCCGACACCGAACATCTGTTGCCAAAATCGATTGACTACGACGCGTGAGGTCAAAGGATGATTGTTAGAAACAAGCCATCGCGCTAGATCGAGACGTGTCAACCGTCCTGGCGAATCCCCTTTCGCGATGGGTGGTAATACAGCCGGCACTCCCGCTTCGACTTTCTCACCGGGTAGATTGTATTGCCCACGAAGCATCACAAAACTTTCGCGAGGGTTTTGAGCATCCTTGTAGATAAACGTGCTGGGAATCGCATCGTAGAAAGCAGTGCGTTCTCTATTCAATCGCTCCAAATTCGTTGTCTCGGTTTGCACAAGCGCTTTTGTGTCTTGGCAGATATGAGCCAGATAGTGCTTTTGCAGCATTTCTCGTTTGTCGGATTCGTTCACAGCATCTGGACCAGCTTTCGCGATTCCGTTTAGCTCAGCAGCAAGGCCCGGCGTATCTTTTCCAGCAGCCGCTTTCCACCAAGCGAGGAACGATCGAGCAGGGTCGCTAGCGGGATCGACTAAGCCTTGTACACCGATCGCGTCCCAATACACTGTTCCACCGAACTGGGTGGTTGCAAAGCCGGTCAACGCGTCGCCCGTCTTGAGGCCAATCTTCTCCGCTGGGACTTCGAGTCGAACCCATTTGCCTGTTTGAGGAAGC
>CAIXME010000704.1 GCA_903920425.1 uncultured Pirellula sp.
AGACGGGCTTGTCCCGTCTGAAGCCACAGGGTCCCAGCTAAAGAACCTGTTCCACCAGACGGGACAAGCCCGTCGGGGTCCGCCGTTCGCGTGGGCGCGAGCATATCCTAGCCCGCGAAACTTCGGCTCCGATGGGAACAAGCCCATCGGGGGCCGGCTGAAGCCGGTACACCAACTCGACAACCTTTAGTCTTTAGCCTTAAGCCTTTAGCCTCCCCTTTGGGTCCTTGACAGATTAGTAGAATCGCCAATCATTTGGCGAGTCTAAATTTTACCGGCAGAGTTCACCGAACCCGGTGTGTCTATAACGAGAATACCACTGATGAAAATTCACGAATACCAAGCAAAAGAGCTCTTCCGCAATGCCCAGGTACCCGTACTTGCGGGTTTTGTCGCCAAGACTCCTGAAGAAGCGAAAGCGGCTTTCGAAAAATTGGGCGGCCCAATCGCTGTCGTGAAAGCACAAGTGCATGCAGGTGGTCGTGGCAAAGGCACGATTACCGAAGTTCCTACGCAACGCGGCGTGCAATTGGTAAAGAGCGGCGATGAAGCGGCTGCGGTCGCAAAGAACCTCCTCGGAAACCACTTGGTCACGATCCAAACGGCAGCCTCCGGCGCCAAAGTGAATCAAGTCTTCATTGAACAAGGCTGCAAGATCGCTCGCGAATTGTACCTAGCTGTCGTCGTAGACCGCGCTGCTCAATTGCCTCTGCTGATGGTTAGCAGCGAAGGTGGAGTGGAAATCGAAAAGGTTGCCGAAGAATCTCCAGAAAAGATTTTGCGTGAGCATTTCGACCCAGCTTATGGTTTGCAAGGCTACCAAGTTCGCAAGCTTTGCAAGAAGCTCGGTATTTCCGGCGAAGCGGCCAAGAGCGCTGAGTTCTTCATGAAGAAGCTCTGCAAGCTGTTCGTGGAACTGGACTGCGCCATGGCCGAAATCAATCCATTGGTCATCACCGAAGACAACAAGATGATCGCTTTGGATGCCAAGATCACCTTAGATGACAACGCATTGTTCCGTCATCCAACCATCAAGGAACTGCGAGACATCGCCGAAGAAGAGCCTTCGGAGATCCGTGCTTCCAACACCGGTCTGACCTACGTGAAACTCGAAGGCAACATCGGTTGCTTGGTCAATGGTGCTGGTTTGGCGATGGCCACCATGGATATCATCAAGCACCATGGTGGTGCTCCTGCGAACTTCCTCGATGTAGGTGGTGGAGCGAACACACAACAAGTAACCGAAGCGTTCCGGATCATTCTCTCCGACCCGAACGTCAAAGCGATTCTCGTTAACATCTTCGGTGGAATCGCTCGCTGCACGACGATTGCTCAAGCGATCATCGATGCATCCAAAGAAGTTGGATTCTCCGTTCCTTTGGTCGTTCGACTTGAAGGTACCGAAGTCGCCGAAGGAAAGAAGATGTTGAAAGAGAGTGGCCTGGCCATTATTTCAGCAGAAGACCTTACCGACGCAGCCAAGAAAGTCGTTGCATCGATCGCTTAGTTCGCCCGTTTGCAATCTGCAGACCAGCCATCATTCATCTATCTTCAATCTTAGAACCAAACCAACAATATGAGTATTCTTGTAAATCGCGACACGCGAGTCATCTGCCAAGGAATCACAGGCAAAGCGGGCGCATTCCATACCAAGGGATGCAAGGAATATGGGACCAAGATGGTCGGCGGTGTCACTCCGGGCAAGTCGGGTGAACTCGTCGAAGGTCTTCCTGTATTCGACACAGTCGAAGAAGCCGTACAACAAACCGGCGCCAACGCTTCGATGATTTTTGTTCCACCTGCTTTTACCGCGGATGCGATCTTGGAAGCGATCGATGCAGGTATCGAAGTCATTTGTGCGATCACCGAAGGGGTGCCTGTCATCGACATGGTGCACGTTTACGATCGCGTCAAACGCAGCAAGTCGATCTTGATCGGTCCAAACTGCCCTGGAGTGATCACAGCCGGCGAATGCAAGATCGGTATTATGCCTGGTTACATCCACAACCCAGGTAAAGTAGGCATCATGTCGCGCAGCGGTACGTTGACTTACGAAGCCGTTTGGCAAACCAGCAGCTTGAAGCTTGGTCAATCGACGTGCGTCGGTTTGGGTGGAGACCCGATCGTTGGAACATCGTACATCGATATCTTCGAACGATTTGAGAACGACGATCAGACCGAAGTCATCTTGATGATCGGCGAGATCGGCGGCGACGCAGAGGAGAAGGCAGCCGAGTACGTCAAGAACCACGTAACCAAGCCAGTGGCTGCGTTCATCGCAGGTCGTACAGCACCTCCAGGAAAGCGAATGGGCCATGCTGGTGCAATCATCACCGGTGGCAAGGGAACCGCAGCAGAAAAGGTATCAGCCCTAGAAGCAGCCGGTATCGTGGTAGCCCCATCGCCTGCCGACATGGGAACTGCAGTAGTAGAAGCAATCCGCCGCAAAAAGTAGGCGCAGTCGGTGTTTCATTAAAAGTGGCCTAGGCTTCAGCCTATGTCTTCAAAGTGGCATAGGCTTCCAGCCTGTGATTCAGCACGTTCACAGGCTAGAAGCCTATGCCACAATCAAATCAGTGGCGATGCCG
>CAIXME010000705.1 GCA_903920425.1 uncultured Pirellula sp.
CCGTTTCGATCCGAGGATTTAAAATTGAGGGCTGGCTTGATCGTGCCTGACGATTCTCGAGACACTGAGTCCAGCTTGCGTCTATGCCAATCGGCTTAGCCGATTGGATTACTTGAACTTGGAGTGGCAAGCCATGCAGTCGCTGGTCTTCTTGAGTTCGTCCACTGCGCCTTCGCGACCGAGAACGACTTTGGCTGCGCTAACCGCTGCAGCGCCAGCTGCCATGTGCCATTCAGTCTTGTCGCCCTTCTTTGGTTCTCCTTCGACCATGTCGATGTACAGATCCAGCAGCTGCTTCTTTTCTTCTTCTGAAGCGCTACCGCCAAGAACCTTCTTCAAAAGGCCGTCCTTGTGAGCGACCTTCATAACTTCCTTGACGGATTTCGGAGCAAATACGTTGTTGTTGAAAGCGAAAGCACCGCTACCACAGACAACAGCTGCAACCAAAGAACCAACGATCAAACGAATGCGCATGGATGAATCTCCCGAATCGAAAACGGAAACAAGTAAAACCGAACTCGAAAAGTGTATGGGATTTAGAAGACGCAATGCAAGCGATGAGCGGAAAAACATTCGTCAGAAGGTGAAATTCACGCAAAATTACCAATGGAAGCGGGCGATCCTCAATGTGGCATAGGCATCTTGCCTGTGATGGAGAACGTATTCAGTGCCACACAGGCTGGAAGCCTAGGCCACAGGGGCTGGAAGCCTAGGCCACAGGTTTTCTGGGGCGGCCGACTGAAGTCGGTACACCAACTTGTGCTGTTGGTTTCCGAAGCCGTGGGAATTGTGTTGCAAACGAGCGAATCCGCTATCGCATCGTGACCAATCTTGAGGTTTAATGGTTTCTTGGATGTCGGGCAAAGCCAATAGGCGTTTGTCTTGGGTGAATCACTTGGTAATGAGAAGTCTGTTCCTTGAAATTATCTACAACTGCTGTCGCCCGAAAAGTTCTTTTTGCCCAGTTGCCGATTCCTCCCGCGGGCCCGTCTGCCATTCACGGAAACGTGCCCCTCGCGGCAGGCTACTTGATTTTGCATGCCCGATCGCGAGGCTTGGACAAACATTTTCAATTCGAAATCCTGCCCCCCAAAATCTGCAATTACCATTCAGAAATTGGCATCGTAGAAGAGATTCTCAAACGAGAGCCAGGCATCGTCGGGTTTTCATGCTATCTCTGGAATATCGATCGAACGCTGTGGATTGCTGCTGAGCTGAAGCGGCACAGACCCGAATTGATCATTGTCTTGGGTGGGCCTGAGATAACCAACGACAACGCGTGGGTTTTTGCTTCCGGTGTGATCGACTTTGCCGCTGTCGGTGAAGGAGAACAGACGTTTAGCGAACTATTGGAAGCGATGCTGGCCGGCGAGGCAGATTCCAAGTTGATTCCTGGATTGTGGCGGGCTACCAATCCACAGGTACCCTTGTTTCGCAAGCCGATCGCGAATTTAGATGACGTCTCGTCTCCTTACCTTCATGGGATCCTCAACGCTGCTGATGAAAAGATGCTGTTGCTGGAAACGATTCGCGGCTGCGTCTTTAAATGCAAGTTTTGTTACTATCCCAAAAGTTACGATTCGCTCTACTTTGTGAGCGAAGAAAAGATCATTGCAAATCTCCGGCATGCACGAGAAGCCGGCGCAACCGAGGTGGTACTGCTCGATCCGACGTTGAACCAGCGTAAAGATTTCGATGGGTTCCTTCGATTGCTGGCCCGCGAGAACCATGACAAGCAGTTCACGTATTTTGGCGAACTGAGAGCCGAAGGGATCAAGCCTGAAACGGCTCTCTTGTTGCGAGAGGCAAACTTTACCGAAGTAGAGATCGGGTTGCAGTCGATTGATCCCACCACGCAAGGGCTCATGGACCGCAAGAACAACTTGAAGGCCTTTGAACGCGGCGTTTCGGCATTGATGGATGCTGGTATTCGGGTGAAGGTCGATTTGATTATCGGTTTGCCAGGGGATACCGTTTCGTCGGTGCGTCGCGGATTTGAATACTTGGCGTCCAATCAACTCTTTACTTCCACGCAAGTTTTCAATCTGGCTATTTTGCCAGGCACTGCATTCCGAAGTGAGGCAGAACAGCTAGGTCTCGTTTTCCAGCCCCGGCCACCTTACTATGTCTTGCAAACTCCAACCCTCGAATCCTCCGACCTCTATGAGTTGATGTCGGATGCGCAGGAAGCGTTTGAAACAGAATGGGACCCGTTCCCTGAACCCAAATTGCAATTCGATCCAGAGTCCGGCATCGTCGAGTGCATCACCATGGATTTGGATCAAGAAAACGATCCGTTGCCTCCCGCGGGAATGCGGGCTCAAGCATTAACGCTTTGGTTTAAGTCGAATTCGCTGAGCCAGCATGTGGAGCGGATGCAGTCGGTGATCCAGCAAGTGCTACGTGATTGTCCTCATTCCACCATTCAGCTGGTTTTGCAACCTACTGGAGACCCCACCGATTTAACTGGCGAGTGCGTCGAGCCACTTTTGGAAACGTGTTACCAGCATCCAAACTATCTCGACCGCTACTACAGTTTGAACCCGCAAGGGCTGCTGGGCTCAAAGCGGGTTTTGGTTCTTGTCGAAGATGATGTGATGGAAAACCTCGATGAGCAGTGGGCGGACTCGATCGAGGAGACCGCGACCTTGATCTGCAATGCAAACCTAGCTAGCTGAGCCGGCAACGCGAAAGTCGCCTGCTCTACCTTAAAGCGACTTCGACCACTCGCTGTACCAAGTTCGGAAGAGTTGCCATTGGCTCGTGATGTAAGCTCGTTGGCTTGGGCTAAGCTCGTCGAAAGCGTTGAAATGCCATTGGTATTCTGTATGTCCTTCTAGGACCATCAGATACTTGTAATAAAGAACGAGGTCAGGTCCTTCGTCAAATGTGGATAGGACCTGCAATGCGTTGCTTAGTTCAGCAGCCAGCTTCCTGGAACGGCAGTCGCCCGCGGCTGCTTGTTCGCATAGCTTCACCAGGAGCAATACTTCTTTAGGAAGAGCGTTGCCAACACCGGTGATTGCGCCACCGGCGCCGCAGTTCACGAAGCCGTGGAATACTTGCGTATCCACGCCGACCATCAACGTTAACTCTGCTGATCCGCATGTGATGTGTTCGGCCGCGTAAGTCAACGCATCCGCACCGCCGAACTCCTTAAAGCCAACCAAGTTGGAATGTTCTTTACGGAGTTGGAAGAACAGGTCTGCCTTGGTCTCGAAACCGTAATAGGGGCTGTTGTAGATGACGGCGGGCAGGTCCTTGGCCGCTGCGAGGATACTGGAAAAGTGAGCTCGTTGTGCGGTCGGTGAAATGGCACGCGACAAGAGACGTGGGATGACCATCAGTCCATGAGCGCCGACGTCTGCTGCATGGCGAGCATGGCTGACCGCCGACTGCGTGCTTTGGGCACCCGTCCCAACGACAACCGGTACACCAGCCTTCACGAGACGCGAAACCCCTTCTTGGCGTTGTGCGTCGGAGAGGAGAGGCCAGTCACCCATGGATCCGCAATAGACCACTGCGCGCATTCCTGCGGCGATGAGATCCTGACCAGTTGCTACCAAAGCTTCAAAATTGGGAACTCCGTCTTTCGAGCATGGAGTCATAAGTGCAGGGATGCAACCGCTAAAAATATTCGCCTTGGGACTCATCGAATCTCTAAACAAAGGTGTAACGAAAACGAAAATGAACAACTAAGTGGGTAGAGCGACGCTTCTAACCCATCCCTCAATACGATATCGCAAAAGGCACGATATCGCAAACTGATAGGGTTGGTGTGACCAGTCGTGTGACTTGGATGAGGATTTCCGTCGTTTTACTCATTCCGTGTGCTAGAGCTTTAGCCGAGGATTGGGCCGCGTTGGACACAGCCGGCCTTCGGTTTAACGTCTGCTGCTGCTGTCGAGTTCGACGTCAAGCGGTAGATCCATTTCCACCAGAGGAGTCGGTAGTTGTTCCGAAGTGATGAAGATGGATTTCGCATTCGCAGAGAAACACACCGCTTCGATTTGCTTTAATTTAGGAAGACGAAAAACGACCGGTTCTCGCTGCAATGCCTTTTCCCAAGTCTCTAGGTGGTTGTCCGATAATGGCTCTCGCTTGTACAGAAATCCGGTTCCATAAGTGGTCAGCACCATCGACCGGCCATCGGATGCGATGTCGCATGCCGTTGCATAGGGGACGGGGGTGTTGCCAATCAACGTCGCTTGTACTTGGCGATCTTGCTGTAGTTCCGATGTTGGGCCCAGCAACGGGAAGGAGAATGCTCGCCCTCCCAAAAGGGCTTTCTCGACGATGATCATCGTTTGGTCATCCGGAGACATCGCGATGGCTTCGTAGTTAGTAATGCCACCTGGGATCTGTACTTTTGTCGTTTGCAAAATCGGTACGGTCAACGCCGACGGTTCTTGTTTCAAGGCTGTTTCGATGTCAAACACTGGTTCCTCTACAACATAGAGGACGACGTCGTTTCGCTTCTGGGCGTTGCCACCGATATCGCCCAGTATGAGGATCGATTTTCCCGAGACCTGACCAATCGCAATGTCTTCCCAGTCGATGGCTTTTGCATTCTTGACCGTGACCGTCGCGATGGTTTTCCCGCTGGAGTGAACCAGAAAGATCCGCGGGTAGTCTCCCGAGTCGTTGTGTGTCCAAAAGCAATCTGGATTCTTATCGGAACGGACGATGCCACTGCTCTCTGTGATCCGTGTGTCCGTCAGCGTGCAAGCCAAACGGCCGATATCGATGTCGGACTGTTCGAAGCGTCCTATCGTCCACCGGGTCCGGCCTATCAGCTCGCTCAGCAATAAGACGCCAACCACCAATCCCACATAGGCAAGTATTCGTCGAGGATTGGTTGCCATCGGTACTGCCCGGAGAAAAAATAGGGATCGGAATGGGATGCTGGCGGACATACGACTCAGTCTAATGCAAATCTCGAGTAGTTGAAAAGCCATCGTTTTGTATCGCTTTTTATCCATTTGGTTGCAACCAAAGGCAAGGACCTGCGAACAATAAGATTGGCCAGCGATAATGTTTCGCGTTAAAAGATGACACGCAAAAAGGTATCCGCAATTCAACAATGAGAAAAACACGAGTGAAATACGCTGTTCCTGCGACTGTTTGGTTGTTCAGTCTATGTTTCCCATGTATCCAATCCCGCTTAGTTGCCGAGGATTGGCTCCAGTACGGCGGTCCCAATCGCAACTTCCAGACATCGAATTCTCTATCGACTGCCGGCAAAACAAAACACAAAGGGTGGAAGAAAAGTCTCGAATGCGGCGATTCCGGTTTAGTTGCAACCGAGGACCGATTGATCGTGGTCACCCGCGATATCTCCCCCGATGGCACCGACGCGCATCGCATCGTGTGTGTCCAGCGAGCGTCAGGTGATTTGATTTGGGAGTCGAGTTTCCAGGAGAACAGTTTTACTTCCCAGGATATCAACGACCGGTATCCCGTCAGGCCCATCGCGACGCCTTGTGTCGTTGGCGACAGCGTGGTTGTGTGCGGATACGGCGGCTCGGTGCGCTGCGTTGATTTGTCGTCTGGCCGATTGCGTTGGGAGGTAGACTTAGTCAGAAAATATGGAGCACTACCAATCCAATACGGATTCTCAGGGAGTCCTTTGTCGGACGGGAATCAGGTGATCGTTCCGTGCGGGGGTGATCAAGCGTTGTTGTTGTCCCTCTCCGTTAACGATGGATCTCTCCAATGGAAATCTTCAAACGGGATTGCTTCGTATACGTCTCCGATGTTCGTTGAAATGCCAACCGGAGCCAACGGTGCGACAGAGAAGCAGATCCTGTACGCCGGTGGCGATGCTGTGATAGGCGTTCAGCCAAACGACGGAAAAATTCTCTGGAGATACCAATACGAGAAACAAGGTTTAACCAATGCTGTAACGCCTTTGGTGATAGAGCCAGGCAAGATTCTGTTGGGTGGCCAAGGCGTACAAGGATGCTTGCTGCTAGATGTTCGACGCGAGCAAAGCGAATTTCGAACAGAAGTTGTATGGGAAAATAGCAAGGTACAGCCTTTCTATTGCAATTGGGTACAAACGCGTACCAAGCCCAATTGCATACTTGGGTTTGCCGGTAAGACACTGACCGCGATCGAAGCGACAACGGGCAAGGTTCTTTGGCAAAAGCGAGGGTGGACCGACGCCAATATTATTAGCACCCCAGACGCGTTGGTTATCGTCCGAGGTGATGGCGTCGCTGCCATTGGTGATGTCGATGAGACGGGCATTCGAATTCGGAAAGCCAATGCGGGTACACAAGATCGGGTTTGGGCCGCACCGGTGATCGTGGATGGCATGATGTATCTTGCGGGACGCAACTCCCTATCCTGCGTACCGATCGAGGAATTCGCGGAGACCGACTCCATTCCTGATGGCTCCGCCGTTACATCGATGGATGCAATGTACGGCAACAAGCCGGAATCGATCCAAAAGCTAATTGATCAAAGTAAGGACGCGACTCAGTTCACCAAAATGGAATACCAAGAAGCGGTCTCCAACTCTGTCGTCCAGCTTGGCGAATCCGACTATGGTGCCATCCTCGAAAATCTTGAGAAACAATCGGCGTGGCCGTTGGCGATCGAGATTGCCACAGATTGGTCCGAGCGAAACCCACAATCGATTGTCGCATTTGAACGCTTGGTCGGCTTGCTGCGTCGCGTGGGGCAAATCGATCAGGCCGAATCGCTTGTTCAAGCGAGGATGGTAGATGTGACGATTATCGCTCGAATTCCAAAGTCCGCGACTGCGCCGGAGCATATCTATTTATCCGGAAATGCGGCTGCCTTGGGTCCATGGCAGGCCGAGGGAGTCGAACTCACCAAGATTGGTGTCGACATGGTTCAAGTGAAACTGCAGTTGCCCAAAGGTGACTTCCAATACAAGTTCACTTGTGGGACTTGGGACAATGTTGAATCCAGGGCGGATGGTCGTAGCATTTCCAATCGGCGTATCCGCATCGCAGGACCGATGACCATCCAAGCCGAGATTCAAGCGTGGAAAGATTCCGCTCGCGAATCGAAATGACGAAACGACGAAACGACGCGAAGTGCGCAAGTGTGTTAACGAGCCCCCTCAGTTAAGCACATATGCACACCGCGTCGCAGTCCCCGACGATCTAGCCGGGGACTGCATTCGTTTCGATTGTGTTTTGGAGCAGCACGGTCCGCTGCTCGCATCTTCTCATAGGATCGCTATGAGAACGCTTTCCCCCTCTATGCCCAAGCCTCGAAGCCTTGGGAGTAGTCTGGTGGCCCATGTGGAGAGTCGTTTGGACTCTCAGCTCCATTGGATCCATGCGGCTTTGGGTTTCCCCATGAGCCATATTTCGATTCGGCTGATTGAGAGGAGTCGGCTGAATCGCTCGATTGATGTGACCGAACTTGGACACTTAAATCGCTGGATTCAATCCTCTCAACAGGGTTGCTTTCCGAAGGTTGTCGGGTCGTTGTTTCATGCGAGCGGAGTAGTTGCGAGAACTCTTGCCAAGTGACTGGCAATCGCGGCATAGCCGATGCTGCTGCAGAGTGAATGCTCATGACAAATACTCATTTCTCCTTGAAATTCGCTGGTTGGGCGACAGGTGATTACAATCATAACCCTATGTCAGAAATGCTCGGGATGCAAAAAAACTTTTGCGAAATTCCAAGGGGTTTGCACTCTGGATGCAGTGCGATTGCCGTTTCCCAAGGGTTTTTCATACTCGCGTTTTCAACACCAAAACAAATTGATAAAAGTCCAGCAAAAATAAAAATAAAATGCGATGACAATCGAATCATCTCACGGCTTTGGAATGCATCCGCAAGCCGAATCGCCATGTCTGGATGAAGGGAAGCACTTCCCTCGCAATGAGACGTGACGGGAATTGAGTTACAATCTGGACATGAATACAGCACACGCAGATATTGCCAGCGACGTTGACGTCATGGCTTTGGAGAGACCCTCTCCATCGCTTTTGACTTACTACCTTTTGACGTCGCTACTGACGGGGCCGGGAATGTTGATCGTCATTCCCGCGTTGATCATTCGGTACAACACGCTTCGATACCGAATTGAGGAGACTGGCATTCGTATGCAGCTGGGGTTGTTCTTTCGCAAAGAAGTGGTGGTCGCGTTTCGACGCATTCAAGACATTCATGTCAGTCGAAATCTATTGCAACGGTGGCTTGGCATTGCGAGCGTCAGCATCCAA
>CAIXME010000706.1 GCA_903920425.1 uncultured Pirellula sp.
GTCGTCCGTTACGACAACTTGGATCGCAATGTGCCGCGATGCGTTGAGCAGAATGGGGCTTTTCAAGTTGGCCGTGAGCGTCACGCCGCTTTTGCTCACGATGCTGAGAACGTAGAGCTGGTCTTCGGTGTGCAGATGGAGCAATTCCAAATCCCGCTTGTGCACGTGTGCCCGGTAATTCGGGGCAAAGCGACGGGGGCTGACCACGGGAAGTGCCACATTGGCCAGCGCGACCGATTGCAGCCATGCTACTTCGTCGTTGTCCTGGCTGGAGAGCAAAACCCAGTGTCGGCACGTCTCGAACCCAATCAATCCATGCGGCATAAGCAACATGTCCGAGTGGTTGATGTCCATATTTCCGAATCGCGAAGATTGAATTTGCATGACGTCACCGTGGACCAAAATTCTACCGATATGCTACAATCGTCATCATCGACAGGGTGACCCTTGTTGCGTTAGTCCATTTTTGGACTCATTTCGACTTTTCAATCCGCGGCCGTCCGCAACGCTTGTTTCTTCCAATCTGATGAGTGATAGCAATCTGTTGAATCGTATTGATGTGGTTCGTGCTCGTTTGGTCCCACTACGAGACGGTCTTTGACTACGCCAATAAAGTAGCAGAAATCAGCAATTTAGATGGATTGATGGCTAGCCCCAATTTTTGGGATGTGCCTGAAAAAGCGCAAGAGATCGTCATGAAGTTGAAAAACCTCAAGTCGGTTGTCGAGCCGTTGCGCACGGCGATTCAGTCGTGCGATGACTTGGCGGAATTGGTCAGCATGATCGATGAGGAACCGTCGATTGCGTCCGAAGTCGAGCCCGAAATCGTAAAGCTTGAGGCTTCGATCGAGCAGTTGGAACTCAAGGCATTGTTGAGTGGCCCCATGGATGATTGCGGCGCCATTCTTTCTGTGCATGCTCGCGAAGGTGGTTTGGATGCCAACGACTGGGCCGAAATGCTGCTGGGCATGTACGTATCTTGGGCTCAAAAGAACGGGTACACAGCCGAGTTGGTCGACCGATCGGATAACGAGGGAGCGGGAATCACACAAGCCACGGTGATCATTCGCGGACCATCTGCTTATGGGTATCTCAAGGGAGAAGAAGGCATTCACCGGCTGGTGCGCATCAGCCCATACAACGCCGAAGGAAAACGACAAACGAGTTTCGGTGCCGTGGACGTTTCGCCAGAAGTGAGCGACGCGGTAGAGATCGAGATCGCTGAAAAGGACGTGCGGGAAGATGTGTACCGAGCGTCCGGGGCTGGTGGACAGCACGTGAACAAGACGAGTTCTGCGATTCGTTTGACCCACATACCCACCGGTATCGTGGCGCAGTGCCAAAGCGATCGCAGCCAACACAAGAATCGTGCCCAAGCCTGGAAGATGTTGCGAGCACGTTTGGCGCGTATCGAAGAGGAAAAGCGAGAAGCAGCGTTAGCCACCAAGTACCAAAACAAAACGATCACCGGTTTTGGTTCTCAAATACGGAACTATTTTTTGCATCCCGATCAGCGCGTAAAAGACTCGCGAACTGGATTTCAAGTCGGCAATTTCCATGTGGTGCTTGGTGGCGAAATCCAAGGGTTCTTGGAATCGTTTTTGAAGTATCGCATGGTGAGCGAGGTTTCTAAATAGATTATGGATCGCACCGTTAGCTTGAGTGCTGGTCCGCTATGCATTCGTTTTCAAAGTTTTCAGGATAGGTTGTCTCACACGATCGAGCTGCAATGCGGTGATATTTCTATTCCACTGCTGGAGTCGATCGAAGGTTCACCCGCCGATCCTTGGCCTGTAAGCCCACCGATGCAGCAGATGGTCGAAGAGTGCATTGGCCCGGGTGCAAGCCCGGTGCTGTTGGGGGTTGGGTTGTCTGGTAACGGGCATTGGTCCGCAGCGATTGAGTCGCATGCGGATTCGACTTTGAAACTCGATATCGCATGCAAGAACTCGAAGCCATCAACCTGGTTTGGTTCGCGATATCGCGTTCTCACGGAGGGAATGCCGGGCGATGCTACCACGTTTACTTTGCATTCCAATTCGCTGGTCGATCCGGCTGGACAGTCCCCTTGGCCGATCGAGGTCAAGGTATTAATTGGTTCATTGCATTTTTGTCCTGGTGATCAGGCGTTAACCATCCGCCCCGATTCGTCCCCGGAGACAGCCATGACCCACCGTTGGTGCTTTCAAGTCCGAATTCAGTAGACAGCCCAGGACAAAACCAAAGTAGAAGGCACCTTCTATGTGCCGTCCATCAGAACCCGATCAGGGCTAAATTGCCGACGGCACGGCGGAGCGTGCCTGCTAGTCTTATGCAAAATATGCGGTGGCGTTTTGTTTTGTGTATATTGAAATTGGACCACAACTCTTCTTCTCATCTTGGGTGGCTATCGTGAATACAGATATGAATCTCGACCAGGATCGTTCCGCAGCCAAGCCGTCGTTTCTCAATGGACGGTTGTTTAAGACCCAGTTGTATATGCTGCGCGGGCTTCAAACGCGGCTTAAAAAACTGAGATACTCTCGATCTGCCGATCGCGAAGTCTTAGATGCGAATCGAGAGATCGCCAATGCGAACTTTCAGGATCTAGAGAGAAAGGCCTCCTCGCTTCATGCGCAAAATTGGCGATCCGCCATGACCGATTGGGATATCGCGATTGACAAACAGATCGCATTGGCCGAACGCGAAACACTGCAAAGCATCACGGAAGAAAAGCAAAAGCTAAAAAAGCTAAAGTTGGATTTCATTCAGACAAAAGCGTCTCAAAAGAAATGGCAAGAAGAGACCGCACAAGAAAACAAGACCAAGCGCGACGACGCCAAGGCAGCCGCTGCAAAATCGCGAGATGGCATTAAATCTAAACTCGACAATGAACGATTAGCTGTCGAGCAATTGTTGCACGATTGTCGCGAGTGGGTTGGGCTTCGCACGTCGAACATGGCGATGCAAAGCTTGTCGGCGCTCAATACTGCCGAGCATGTGAGCGTCGCGGGTGCCATTTCGGATTTGAATACGATCGGCAAGCAGTTCGAAACAGTAAAGAAAGCAATCGAGGTAGACATCAAGCGACTTCAGTCGCATCCTGTTTCGCGTCTATCTGGATCGTATTGGTTCTTAGCAATATGTCCTATTCTCGGATTGATTGCAGCCACGATCGCGTGGACGTTGAACGTTGCTCCGCTCTTTGTGGTCATGACAGGCATTGTCGGCTCGATTCTCTTTGCGTTGCTATTGCACTTCATCACCGCTCCCTTGGTCTATCGAACGGTAAAGAGGCTTTTCCCCTCAGTGGTAGAACGTGAGCAGCTCGCCTATTTGGTCTTGCAGCAAGGGAAACGCATTGCGGATTCCAACTGCAATCAAGAAAACGTGCGCCAAGACCAAGCGTATGCATGTAACCAGCAAAAGCTGGATGAGCAATACCGTGAGATGAGAGCCAAAGCACAACAGGAATTCGATGAGCAGAGTCAATCTGTTGCGACAACTCATCGAGAAAAGCGTCAAGCCATTGCGACACGACGACGGGCGCGTTACGAGTCGACCAATGTCGAGCAGACACCTCTGATTGAGACATTAGTCCAGGACCAGTCGAGTGAACTTCAGCGTTTGCGGCAGGACTTTCAAGCGACCTTGGCTGGCCTAGAGGACTCCTTCTTGCGTTCTCAGAAGTACACGGTGCAGAGATGGATGGATGGATGTGTTGGTTCGGCGAATCGAATGAGAGCGATTCAAGAAATGTCGGGGCGGATTTTTCCAGCATGGAACGCGACCGAGTTCAGCACCGGTGATTGGCCTCGCGTGGCGGATTCTTTGGCCTGGAAGCTAGGCGAGATCGACCCGAGCGCGAAATTGCGAGATGCCGTAAAGGATCTGGAACTGACGCAAGAGTTGCCTGGACAGCAATGGCCTGTCTTTTACGATCTGCTATCCCATGGAGCGTTGGTTCTGGAAACACATCCGGATTGCAAAGAGACCTCCAACGACATGGTCAGGAACGTCCTGCTCCGAGCCGTTACTTCGGTGCCTGCTGGTAATCTGAATGTAACGATCATCGATCCAGAGGGGTTGGGAAAGCAGTTCTCTTGGTTGATGTCGCTTGCGGATGTGGATCCTGCTCTGGTCAACCATCGGGTGTGGACGCAGCCATTGCATATTTCAGAACAACTCGCCAATACCGCTCGGCATGTCGAGGATGTCATCCAGCAAAGTTTGCGAAACCACCACGCGAATTTGATCGAGTACAACCAGCAAGCGGGTCCGATGGCTGTTCCGTACCGGTTGATCGTATGGTCCAATTTTCCGTTTGGGTTGGATGATCACTCATGGCAATCGCTTTGTTCGATCCTTTCATCCGGTGGCAAGTGCGGCGTGGGAGTGATCCTGCAGCTCTCCAATACGCACATGTGGCCAACCTTTGCCGACCGATCCAAGGTCGACGAATTTGGACTGCGATGCTCGCTTCGTCCCGTGAGTATCCCGGCCACACCAACGGAATCGTCTCGTACGGAAACGGTCGTGACGATCGATCATCCTGAGCTCGCAGCGTATCCTTTGAAGCCGATGCTACCTCCCGGTGAGGATCGACTCAAAGAAATCATGGCGCATCAATTGGAGGCAGCATCTGCGGTGGGCAAGTGCGTTGTTCCGTTTGAGTCGATCTCCATACCGAAAGCCGAACAGCAATCTGCATCCAGTGCCGACTCACTGGCCATTCCATTAGGGATATCGGATGCAGGACGTGTGCAGATGTTGAAACTGGGAGCGGGTACGGCTCAACACGTTTTGATCGCAGGTAAGACCGGATCCGGTAAATCGTCGTTGCTGCATACATTGATCACCAGTGCTGCGATGAAATACTCGCCCCAAGAGTTGAGGATGGTTCTACTCGATTTCAAAAAGGGTGTTGAATTTCAGGTCTATTCGCAAGTTGCCTTGTCTCACGCCGATATCATTGGGATTGAGAGTAAACGTGAGTTCGGTGTGAGCACGTTGGAATACATCGATCGGTTGCTGCACGCTCGAGGGGAAGCGTTTCGCCAGTGGGGCGTTCAGGATTTGTCCAGTTTGTCCAAGAAGCATCCCGAGCATGCTCTCCCACGCATTTTGATTCTGATCGATGAGTTTCAAGAGTTGTTTGTAGAGGACGACAAGCTTTCGCAGCAGGCGTCGATGCTCATGGATCGAATCGTGCGTCAAGGGCGTTCGTTCGGTGTGCACCTCATTTTGGCATCGCAGACTCTCGGCGGAGCCTACTCACTGCCTCGCACGACTTTATCTCAGATGGCGGTGCGTATTGCATTGCAATGCGATAGCTCCGACGCCATGCTCATTTTGAGCGAAGACAACACGGCCGCAGAGCGACTGAGGCACTCAGGTCAAGCCATCTACAATGAGACCGGCGGCCGAATTGAAAGCAA
>CAIXME010000707.1 GCA_903920425.1 uncultured Pirellula sp.
ACGATCGTCAATGCATCGAGGTTAGGTTTCGGCTTGATCAAGATCGGCTTGGTGGGTGGAATGCTTTTGATGGGGGTGTGGTCTAGATGGGAGACGATGTTGTCTCTGGGATCTGCAACCATCGAAACGGTCGGTCAGTTCGTTTGGACAACCATGATCGAGTTGTGTCGCAACGTTGCAGGTGCGTTGCTTATTTTGTCTGCGATCGACTACGGCTTTCAGCGCTGGAAGTACGAGCAGGACTTGATGATGACCGACGAAGAGCTTCGCGAAGAAATGAAGATGATGCAGGGAGATCCACAGATCAAATCCCGTCGTCGACGCGTTCAGCGCGAGTTGGCTCAGCAAAGGCTTCAGGCGGATGTCCCCAAGGCGGATGTGGTCGTCACCAACCCGACCGAATTGGCGATCGCGCTCAAATACGATCCGCTCACCATGCGAGCTCCTATCGTCCTGGCCAAGGGTGCCAGTCTGGTCGCAGCCAGAATTCGTAAAATCGCTTTGGAAAACGGCGTTCCTATCATTGAACGCAAACCTTTGGCTCAAGCTCTGTTCAAGCAAGTCGACGTGGGGCAGCCGATCCCGGTTACGGAATACGCCGCAGTAGCGGAAGTGCTCAAGTACGTTTACCAAGTGCAAGGTAAGTCGATCGCCGACCTCACCAACGCGTTAAAGTAATGGGTGGAACGAACGATTAAGGGGGGCGTAGTCCTTCGCCTCGGTACCCGTTTGCTTTCCGTGCTACGGGCCATTAAAGCCGCTGTATGGTAAAATCAATGGTTGCAGGTCTTTTGGTGGACGGGAAAGCTGGTCTGACACGTGCCGCGTGATTGGCTATGGCCTAACTGGGTTGGATTGCGAATAATCGAGGCCAGGATGCGAAAGGGTATCCAAGATGATACAATCCAACCCAACATTCATTTCGAATTCATAGAATTGCTTCCAGTAGAAAGACCGGCATGAGTATAGACGGATCAGCCAAAGCGGATTTGGATCGCTTGCAGCATGCTCGAGAGCAGATCCTCGGCCAACTGTCCAAAACCATCGTGGGGCAGGTGGATGTAGTAGAACAGTTGCTCATCAGCGTATTTGCCCGCGGGCATTGCTTGCTGGAGGGAGTTCCCGGATTGGCCAAAACGCTGATGATCAGCACCTTGGCTAAGACCTTGAATCTGTCGTTTAGCCGTATCCAATTTACTCCGGACTTGATGCCAGCGGACATCACCGGAACCGAAGTGTTGGAGGAGAACCGTTCGACTGGGGCTCGTGAACGCCGATTTATGGAGGGACCGCTGTTCGCGAATGTGATTTTGGCGGACGAAATCAACCGAACTCCGCCCAAGACTCAGGCGGCTCTACTAGAAGCGATGCAGGAGCGCCAAATCACGGTCGGACGCACGCGGCACACACTTTCCGATCCGTTCTTTGTGCTCGCAACGCAAAACCCTATCGAACAAGAAGGTACTTATCCACTGCCCGAAGCCCAACAGGACCGGTTTATGTTCAAGGTTCAGGTTGGGTACCCGAGCTTTGCGGATGAGTTCGAGGTCGCGCGACGCACGACGGGGCGAGGGTCTGCCGATATCCAAGCCGTCCTGTCAGGCGAAGAGATTCTCAGTTTGCAAGAATTCATTCGAGGAATCGAAGTCTCCGAGAATGTGATTCGCTATGCGTTGGCAATAGTTCGTCAAACCCGGGTTGGCCAAGAGGGAATTCCCGACTTTGTCAAAGAGCAAGTCGCATGGGGAGCGGGGCCACGTGCTGTCCAGTTTTTGATTCTAGGCGCCAAGGCGCGTGCAGCCATGTCTGGCCGTGCTCACGTCGATCCTGCGGATATTCAGTTTTGTGCAAAGCCAGTCTTGCGACATCGCATGGTTGTCAACTTTGCGGCTGAAAGCGATGGGATCACGAGTGATACTGTCATTGACCGCATTATATCTAACACTCCGACCGCTCAAGACGAATTGCTACGCGATGCCCGATTCCAAAGAATACTTGCATCCTGAAGCCATTCGACGCATTGCGTCGATGGAACTGAGGGCCCGCAATATCGTTGAGGGCTTTATGTCGGGTATGCATCGCAGCCCCTACTTCGGCCAATCGGTAGAATTCGTTCAGCACCGACAGTATGTCCCTGGCGATGACTTGAGGCATATCGATTGGAAGGTATGGAGCCGCCAGGACAAACTCTACATCAAGCAATACGAAGAGGACACCAGCCTCCGGTGCACGCTGTTGCTCGACGCCTCAGAGAGCATGTCGTACGGGCGAGGTGCGCTCAATAAATTCGACTACGCGGCCACCTTGCTCGCTTGCCTCGCGTTCTTGACATTGCGCCAACAGGATGCCGTCGGATTGACCGTTTTCGATCAAAAAATCCAAACGCGACTCCCTTGGCGATCTAGCCGGTCCCATCTGCAAAGCATCTACAAGGCCTTAACGCAAACGGCTCCAAAGAATAAGACAAATCTGACGCAGGTCTTTCGGGAGATCAGTGAAACCTACCCCAAACGCTCGCTCATGGTGTTGGCTTCTGATTTTCTTGGAAGCGAACAGCAAACGTTGAAATCGCTGGCATCGCTCAAACACGCTGGACATGACATTTTGGTATTTCATGTGCTCGATGATGATGAGCTAGATTTCCCTTTCAACGATCCTACACGATTCGAAGGTATGGAGGCGATGTCTGATTTGACCTGCAATCCGCGAGCCCTCCGCGAAGGTTACCTCGAATCCTTGCAACGCTTCCTCGATCGCGTTCGGCATGCATGCGCGAGCGCTCAGATCGACTATCGATTGATCCGCACGAGCCAGCATATCGACGCTGCGCTGACGGCATACTTGACCTCCCGCATGGCACATTTGAGGACAAGGTAGCTCCGTATGCAGTTTTTGTTTCAACCGTTAACCTGGGGCTTCTTGCTCGTCTTGTTACCCCTGTTGATCCATTTGATCAACTTGGTTCGGTACCGACGCACGCAATGGGCCGCGATGGAGTTTTTGCTCGAGAGCGCTCGCAAACACCGTCGTTGGGTGTGGCTCAAGCAAGCGTTGCTCATCGCGTCTCGCATGTTGGCGGTCGCAATCGCAGTAGCCATGCTGGCGCAATGGATCAGTGGATCGAAGTGGCTGTCGCTCATCAGCCAAACGACGACACATCACTATGTCATTTTGGACGATTCGGCTTCCATGGGGGATACCGCATCCAATGGCTCTGCATATAAAACAGCTCTCAATGCGATCCAGTCGATCGCATCCAACAGCAACGTGCAGGATGGCTCGCATCTTCTAACCGTGATCCGAGCTTCGCGTGCCGCGATCGCCACTGCGAACTCAAAGGAGAGCAAAAGCGGGCAAGCGGATATTGGCTCGGTAGAGACAAAGGTGGGGGCCGCGAAAAGTGGTGCCGATGGCGCAACCACAAATTCCGGCGTGCAACCGACGAAATCGTTAGGTCCTCAAGCCGACACGGTAGCCGATCTACTGTCGAGAACGATTCCCTCGGATCCCACGGGACTACTGAGCAAATTGAACTCCACCGTACCCAGCTTCCTCGATTGCAGTGCGAGCGATGCGATTGAATTGATATCGCCACTTTTGCAGCAAGCTACAACGGAAAAAGCGATCGTCTATTTGATGAGCGATTTTCGGAGCAAGGATTGGGGAAATGCAACATTGATCAAGCAACAATTGCAGGCGTTGCCGGGCAACGCGATCGATTTGCATTTGGTGGATTGCGTACCTGAATCCCATGAGAATTTGACGGTCGTTTCTGTTGTCCCGCAACAAGAAGTGCTTGCTGCAGGCGTACCTGCCATGATCAATATTGCGATTCGTAACAATGGGTTTGCTCCAGTCCGCAATGTGTCGGTTCGCGTCACGGCCGTCGACTATGGAGAAAAGCAATTGGATCCCAAGCCGACCGCGAACTATTCAGGAATCGTGACGGAGCTGCCTCCGTTATTGATCGACCAAATCGAGCCAGGCAAATTGGTAACGAGGCACGTTCAGATCTTGTTTCCCAAGAGTGGTTCGCATGTGGTCGAAGCCCAGCTTCCGCCGGATTCGCTGCTGTCCGACAACATAGCGCGATGCGTTCTCGATTTACAGGAAGGCATTCGCGTGTTGCTGGTCGATGGCGATGCTGCCGGCAAACATTCCTTCTTTTTTGAATCGGCGTTGAATCCTGGCGGAAATGCCAAAACCGGATTGATCATGTCTCGCGAAGGTCCGGAATACCTGCGTGATGCCGATGTTGCAGCGCTTCAAAATTATGCTTGCATCATTATGCAAGCGGTACCGTCGCTCGACCCTCGCGCTCTAAGCAACTTGCATACCTATGTTTCACGGGGTGGTGGGCTGGCGGTATTCTTTGGCGAACAGATGTCGATGGCCGATTATCTGCGATACAACTCGACATGGACCAAAGCGTTGAGTGGCGCAGACAACAAAACGCCATTGATGCCATTCACCATCAAAGGGGCTGCAGATCTCCCGCAAAAACCTGGTGACACGACGCCGGATTTGATCGCGGATAGCCATCCGGTGTTTGATCCGTTGTTGGGGTTGAGTAACTCTCCATTCCAGTTTGTTCGAATTCAAAAGTTCGTCGAGCTCGACAAAGATCTGGCTGATCCGATTGCCAACTCCACTACCAACAGCGATGTGCGATGGAAGTCCGTGGCTAGTTTGCGGACGGGGCAGCCTCTGCTGATCGATCATGCGATCGGTGATGGGCGTGTTCTATACGGATTAACGGCTCTCGATCGGCAGTGGACCAACTGGCCTCAAGATCCAACCTTCGTCGTCGCTGCGCTAAAGATGGTGGGGTACCTCGCTTCGTTTCGCACGCCCCAGTCCTCTCGCTATGCTGGCGTACCGATGCGTTGGGATTTTTCCTCACAGGAGATGTTGCCTGAGATTCAAGCATTCTGCCCACCATCAACGGGAACCAACACCAAAGCGATATTGAACATCAATGCCGTGCCGTCGGGTGAATCTTCTTTGCAAGCCTCGTTGAGCGCTGGTTCCAATCAAGATACCGACGATGTTATTCGAGCTGTCATGGCAAGCGGAAATTTCGAACTTTGGGGGACGACGACCCAAGGAGATCGCGTCGTAAAGAACTTTGCGAGAAACACTCCACCACTGGAAGGGGAGCTCATGAAGATCGACGCGGTCGATTTGAATCGCAATCTTAGTGGTATCAAGTTTTCATTCAAAGCCGCCGATTCGCTGAGCTCGACAACATCGTTAGCCGGGTTCGCCAACCGGAACATGCTGCTGATGCTGCTGCTGCTCGGACTGTTGATGTTCGAGCAATGGCTGGCATGGAGCGCTTCCTATCATTTGCCACAAAAACAAGCAAAGACTTAACCCATCTTCGATGCGTACATGAATTCCAACCCAATCGATTCTATACCCTTCCTTGCTCAAGAAGACACACGCGTGTTCTACCAATGGATGCGCCTGGAGCAGATGGACCAATGGATGCATTGGTTTGTCTTCGCTTGCTGCATCGTCGGTTTGGTTTCCTATGTTTGGTTTTGGTACCGTCGCGATTGGGTTGAACTTCCGAAAGCGGTTGGTTGGACGTTGGTGGGGCTACGCCTTTTAGCCTTGCTAGGGATCGTTATCTTCTTTTTCGATCTCCAGAAACGTACGGAGCAGAAAATCACCAGAGCCTCCAAGTTGGCCGTTCTGGTGGACACTTCGTTGAGCATGTCGATGCCACAAGATGAGGACATCACGGGCAAAGATGTAGGCGCGGATGGATCCCCGGTTGCGCCCCCGAATTCGCAAGCGAGCCGGATCGCCAATGTGCAGCGGGCCTTTGGACAAACGGATTTGATCCAGCAACTGCAGC
>CAIXME010000708.1 GCA_903920425.1 uncultured Pirellula sp.
CGGATAACGTATAGCGATCTATCCCGAGCAGTTGACTTAACGCAAGTCAAAAACGGCCGATCGAGGGCTTGGTGTGTATCGCTTGGTTATCGCTCATTGTACATCGATCGTTGCTAACGAGGAGTCGGAGACCGCATGATGACCGATTGCAGTTCGTCTTCAAAAAGTACAGTCGGCTGACCCTTGAAGGCAATGTAGACTTCTTGCATTTTCTCGTTCAGTTTGCCAACCGGAAAAACACGTCGCACTTCGTAATGATCGCCCTTGTCGTCCGACTGAATGTACTTCCACGTCAATTTTGAGACCGCGCCGGGATGCCCGCATGTCGATTCGTGTGTCACGTGCATTCCTTGTTTCTTTGTATGTGCTGTGAATCCGGTAGTGCACCCATTGGTTTCGCCATGCTTGCGATTGTTGACAAACAATTCAACGTCAGGGTAATGCGGCGGCGCATCTGAGCTAGGTTCGTTCCCTTTCTGTTCCTTGGGATCACTAGCGTCCTTGGCGTCCGTTTTCGACGTGTCAATGTGATCGATTGCCTTTTCACTTCCGCCGCTGAGAGCGACCAACCAAATTGCGACTAGAAGTGCGTAATGATTTCGCATTCCGAAGTTTCTCTTTGCGATAACGGCGGCATTGACCGAGTGGCCGCATCAAAAGTTTCTAAAGTCAAAATCGATCGACCGGCCACTTGGGTGGAATGGATTGTTCGTTGCTCAATCCATGAAACCCAGTTTTCGCCGTTACCTTTGGATTTCCATTTCCATTTTCCATCGACCTTCTCGTAGATGATAGTCGAAACACCTCCGCCCATCGGACAGCACCAAACTCCGTCCTCGATTTCGACCTCCGTGTCCGATATCCATCGCTTGATTGTGATCCATCTCATCCAGGACTTTCTGTTGGTGCCACGCTCAAGCACGCTATCCTCTTTCAGGAAAGCACCGGATGCGGGTCTGTATTTGTTGCCGGTCGACGAGGCAAAGTCAATAAGTACTTGCGGTGGGTCGGACCAGTTGCCCACTTCGTCCCATTCAGACATCGGCGTGAGCGTCAGAAAGTAAATTCTATCATTCGGATCGCTTGAGTGGGATTCGAGTACAAACTGAATAATTTCGACATCACGATCATCGAGATTACGAACGCGGTCCGCGTCGACAGTCGTCCCGTAGCCATCATCGGTTTGGCTACACGAAGGTGCTACTATCAACAATGTCAGCAGATAAATGATTACCAAGACTGATCGCACGCACACACCACTTTCGACTAACGACCGCCAGTTCCAGGTGACGGGAGTAAGGTTTCCATTTCAAATCCGCTGGCCACCGCCACTCCAGTGCAGGACGTGGGTACTTGCGGCTTTTCAGTTGAGACGTAGCAGCAAGAACGAACCCGCAGCACAAATGCCCAGGCTGTCGATCAAGACATCCTGCAAGGTGCCAAACCGATCAGGAATGAAAGATTGGTGCCATTCATCAGACGCTGCAAACGCGATACAGGGTAACATTGATCCCACTATAGACCAATCTGTGATAGCGTTGCGCCACCATTTTACCGCAGACACCGTAAAAAGTGTGAGCATGAAGAACTCAGTGACATGCCAACCTTTGACAATCGCAAACCATGATAGGCCCCAAAACAGAGCGAACCGCTGCATCGAATCCAGATCCGCCCCAGTGAGTCCGGCAATGAGCTCGAAAAATTTGTTTGGGCGAATAACCGTGCATGACGTTCCAAAGATCAGTGCGACCCAAATACTAAGTAGCAGGGGACGTCGCCAACCACGACGCTTGGGTGACGAAGAAGGATTAGTGTCGACTGCATCAACGCGATCTATGTGGTTGCTCCTTCAGCCAATAACGTTTGCGATCACTCATGTCGCCGCAAAAAACTATGATTCAAATTCGCGGCCGACCGGCGACTTGTGTGGATCTCTTGGTTCTGCAGCGTTTGGAGTTCTGATCGCATTGTCAGGCTGTTGCCAGTAACGTTTGCGAAGCGACTCATGAACCTTGCACAAACTCCACGGCTGGATTTCTTGGGAATTGCTCGCGCGACCACCGCGCAGAACGGCAGCAGTCATTTCTCCGACATAGAATGAATCATCATAGAATGTAAGCGGCGGAAGAACACTGGTAAGCCGCTCTGCATCATTGTCGTGCTTGTTTTTCGTAGTCCCTGCAAGGTGAGCAGCGACTTTATCGCGGAACGTAACAACCTCTGGGATAATACGCTTTGCGTATTCGCTTGGAAGTGGTCGAGTCGCATCGAGCTTGCGGGCGATAGCACCAACGGTTTTCACGTATTGGCATGCTGATATTGCGTACCAATGGAATCCGCAGGTTAGAAGTGACTTTGGGATCTCATTGAAGGCTAGGAAGTTTCCGCTACCGGAAAATCGAACATCGCCATTAGGGTTCACTTGTTCTTTCACGGCTAGATCGCAGCGATGAGCTTGTTGGTACAGAAATTCCATGCCGTGTTGAAAGCAAATAAGTGCCCAGTATTCATTAGCCGGTTCATGAAAGACATTTCCAGGAACGGTGATGTTATCGATGTAGTC
>CAIXME010000709.1 GCA_903920425.1 uncultured Pirellula sp.
CACACGGAGTGTGCCTGCTACTTTGGATGGCCGACGGCTTAGTAGCAGCTCAGTCATTGCGCACCTGGCACAAGGCCAGGTATGGCGTTGGAGTACCGGCTTCAGCCGGCCTCTTCGCAAAACTACAAGATGATGTTAGCTCGCTAAGCCCCCTGTGGACTATCTCATCCGTGATCTTCCGAGAAATCGGTGGTTAAAACCGTCTTTAGAAAGTGCAGTCGCAATTGGCCCAAACGATAGCTCGTGGCGTTTACTGACAGGCTTGGCTACGGCACACGGAGTGCGCCTGCTACTTTGAATGGCCGGTGGCGCAGTAGTAGTACAGTCATTGCTCACATGGCCAACTGCTGACGCATTTGCTCCACCCAAACGCCTATGCATGCATTCAAACCGTTACGGTTGGCAAACAAGGAAAGCTAGACAATTTAAATCGGAACCATGCATGAAAGATACGTTACGTTTTGATTAATTTGTTAGTCGCAACGATTGTATCGCCGATTCCAAACTAGCAGAAAACAGTCCTTCTACCCTCTTAGTTTTTCTCAATAGCGCGAACGCAATCTTGAATAAGCGATCTAAAATCCAATTTCGAATGAGTCCACTTTCATGGGCTGCGATAGTCATTGTCATCCTGCCTTCTGAGGATGGGATTTGCCAACAATTAACCCAGCCTGTTGGGTACTTTCACGCGACAGAGGTTTTGAGCAATCCGATGCCACCAGCCTTCTTCGAGGATGCGCTGGAAGATGAGAAAGAGAAAGAAAAGACTTTCGAAGAGCGTCTTTCGGATTTGGAGAAATCGTATTCGAAGGATAAGGAAGCAGCTGCAAAGAAGAAAAAAGAGGACGCTGAGAAAAAGAGTGCTGACGCCAAGAAAGACAAGAAGTGGTTCGAAAAGTACACGATTCGGGGTTACGCTCAAGTCCGCTATAATGAAGTTCTCTCCAAGGACGATTTTTCTGCTCCACCTCAGTACGTAGGCGATCGTTCGGTCAGTGAAGATCAAACATTTCTTTTGCGACGTGCTCGATTGATAATTTCCGGAGACGCTTCTGAGCATCTTGGAATCTATTTACAACCCGATTTCGCATCAACACCGGATGGTAGTACAAGCGGAATCCACTTTGTTCAGCTTCGCGATTGGTATGGAGATTGTTATATCGACAAGGACAAAGTACACAGAGTCCGAGTTGGACAATCGAAGATACCCTACGGATGGGAAAACTTGCAAAGTAGTTCCAATAGACTGGTGCTAGACCGAAATGACGCGTTAAACAGCGCGGTTCGGAATGAACGCGATTTTGGAGCCATTTATTACTGGACTCCTGAGGCAGCGCAAGACTTCTTCGCAGAAGTGCTCGACAAGGGATTGAAGGGATCTGGCAATTATGGAGTGTTCGGCTTTGGTACCTATGCTGGACAAGGCGGATCGTTGGCTGAACAGAACGACAACCTACATATTGTTTCGCGTCTGACGATTCCGATGAAATTCGAAGACGGCCAGCACGCGGAAATAGGGATACAAGGATACACGGGGCGTTATGTCGTTCTTGGCTCAAACATTCGACCACTGGGATCGGGAGGGGCAGCAATTCCACTTGGAACATTAGACCGTGGGAATCGCCGCGGCATTCAAGATGAGCGAGTTGCGTGGACAGCAGTATGGTACCCTCAACCGCTGGGTTTTCAGACAGAATGGACTGTCGGTCGAGGACCAGCACTAAACGCAGCTCAGACCGAGATTGAGGAGCGTGCACTTTACGGTGGTTATGCAATGACCATGTATCAAATCAAAACCGATTGCCACGGAACATGGTTCCCTTTCCTTCGATGGAACTACTTCAAGGGAGGGTACAAATCCGAGCGAAATGCACCGATGAGTTTGGTTGACGAATGGGAAGTGGGTTGTGAATGGCAAATCAACAAGCAGATGGAACTCGCCACCATGTACACCATTACAGATCGGACCAATACCACAGCAATCAACCAAGCGGGCGTCACATCCTATCAACAATTTGACGCCAGCTTACTTCGCATGCAGTTCCAATTCAATTATTAGAACTACCCCCCTCACGATGGCAGCGTAAATACGCGAGCAGGTAACCACTCCGAAAATCTGGTGTACTCAGCCATCAAGATGTAACTACTTGGTCGCGATTCACCTAGACTCAGTCTGACTGCATCTGAGAAATCGGTGGTCAAAACGGTCTACGAGAAGTGCAGTAACAAATGTTCAAAGCGAAAGCGGGTGACGTTTACTGACAGACCTGGCTACGGCACACGGAGTGTGCCTGCTACCTTGGATGACCGATGGCGCAGTAGCAGCACAGTCATTGCTCACCTGGCACAAGGCCAGGTGTGGCGTTGGTGTACCGGCTTCAGCCGGCCTCTAAGCAAAACAACACGGCGATGGCTAGCTCACCGATTCCCTAAGGACTATCTCATCCGTGATCATCTGAGAAATCGGTGGTCAAAACGGTCTACGAGAAGTGCAGTCACAAATGGTCAAAGCGAAAGCGGGGGGCGTTTACTGACAGACCTGGCTACGGCACACGGAGTGTGCCTGCTACTTTAAACTGTCTACGGTCAGTACACTTTCGAATGGTTACTAATTGCCGAAGGGCTCGGTGTCTGAGTCCTTTTCGTCGGCTGTATCCGACTTGGCCTTTTCGTCGCCCATCAGTGGCTGGTACGCAGCACGAAGCTCTTTCGTCGACTTGCCAACCGCTACCAATAGCGTCGGTAAATCTTTGACCTTGTCGTCATTCAAGTCCGTCTGAAGCTTCTCTACCTTTTCAATCAGCAAGTTAATCGCTGTCTTCTTTTCATCCGTTGCAGCGTATGCGAGCAAACCCTTTGGTGCTGCGTTTGCATCCGCGACGGGCGTTTTTCGGTACGCGCCATTCAACGCATAGTGGATTCGCTCGAATCGTTGGTGCGCAATGCGTCGAGCATTTTTAACTTCCTTTGGTTGATCCGCAAACGGATTCGTTGGACGCGTCGATCCCGATGGTGCTCCTGGATATCCGCCTCCCCCTGGACCTGCCGGTGCTCCTTCGTCGGAACCCGATCCAGAACCAGCTCCACCGCCGCTACCTGCACCCGGTCGTGCTCCACCAGGACCACCTGGGCCGCCGCCTCCTGGATACCCCGACGTTGCAACAGAGCTGGCCGAGTTGTCGATCCGACCTCGCCAATCTTTAAGTGAACGCTTAATGAATTTTGCCATCCCCTTTTCAAGCTTGGCAATGTCCTCTGGAGCGATCGTCGTTTGTGGCAAATTTCCAAAACAAAGCAACGCGGATTCAATGAGCCACTCCGATTTGTCGGACTCAATCGTGCTAATCAAAATCGGTAACAGCATAGCGACCGCTTGCTTCGACACCTCCTTGTCCGGCTCCATCTTGGCAATCAACGCAACGCATTCAAACGCTTGACCAACCAAATAATCGCGAGCTTCCTCGTTGCGATTGGGCGCAATCGGCAACTCCAGATACGCTTGAAGCTTAGGCAAGAATGCCTTGCGGTAGTTTTCGTTTACTCCACCTCGGCTTAGGTGACGAGCCAAAGTGCTCATCGCCGAACTCGCCAATCCATCCAATTCTTTTGTATCCAGCATCGGGCCCAACGCAGCCAACACGGCTGGGTCCGGAGTCGGAGGATTCGATCCTCCCTTGGGCACCAACAGATTCAAACGACCCAAGATCGTCGCGGCAACAATTCTCGTCGTCGGCGAAAAAGTCTTTCCTTCCCTA
The DNA here is from genome assembly GCA_903920425.1 of uncultured Pirellula sp. Taxonomy (GTDB): domain Bacteria; phylum Planctomycetota; class Planctomycetia; order Pirellulales; family Pirellulaceae; genus JBKCUI01. The sequence goes on from CAIXME010000709.1 coordinate 3,756, forward strand.
TCTTTGCCGGCCAGCACTCGCAGTTGGCGAATCAGCTTTTCGTTGTACTGCGCCTGGATATCTTTGTTGCTCTCCACGGCCGCAATATCGTCCAAAATTTCCTTGCGGGCTTCGTTGATTGCGTCCGCAGAACTGTCCGTCAATCGCGGGATGTAGTAATCTCGATAGAACTCTTCTATGGGTGCGAAGTCGGACTTCTCAGATTTCCCTGTCTTGGCGCGATCCTTTTCCTTTTTCTTGTCCGCTATTTCCTTCTCTGTCTTGAGCTTGGGCTCTAGCTTTTTGAACTGCGGAGCGGCCACAGCAGCAGCTGGTGGTGGCGCCGCTGGTGGGTCTTGCCGCGCATGAGCAGGCAAACAGACTCCAGCAGACGTGAGAGCTGCCAAAACAAGTGCGGAAAAGGAACTTGGTACAAACGAAACCAAAGGCGTTCGTCGGCACATAGGGCACCTCTGTGGTAGTGAAAGGAGGAGCGGCTGCGAGAAAAGGGTAATGTCCAGTCCAACTGGAACCCTCTAGGGTACGGCACCTACCTACCCGATGTCAACTTTTCACCCTTTGTTTCAGCTGATATCCCCTGATTTTTCGTGACATTCGGTCAGGTGGCGACGACGGAACTCTCTTTTTCGCCCGCATTCGAGCTTTTTCGAACCCTCTTTCCGTTCAAAAGCCAACCAAGCCAAGAGTACCGAACCACCAGATCGTAAATCAACAAGAGCCCACCGGTCGCGACAGTCACCACCCCTATCAGCTTGATCGGGCCCGGCAGATCCCAGCTGCGAACGTAGCCCTGCAGCAAAATCACGACCGGCAAATGGGTCAAATACAGCCAGTACGAAGCATCCGACATATACCGAACCGCTCGGTTCTCACGATCCAACAAGGCCCGAAACATGCCAATGCACCCAAGTGCCATCACCCAAGCGTAGGCGGCTTGTAGCCCAACCTCCAACCATGGCTTACTCGATGGATACCATGATACGAATCCACTCCGAATACCCAAACCAACGGGAAGCAAAACACACACTCCCAGCGGCAGCATCCATCGCCACCCCGCCCCCAGCGATCCTCGCCGGTCATCGCATTCGAAATAGAACACACCGAACGCAAAGAATAGCCCGTAATACAGAAACACATGAGGCAAGGGAATCCAACCCATCGATGTGTCTGGACCAAACTCCCAAGCTTCCCTCCCCATGAACCACTGCGGAACCATCGTTGCCGCGACAAAGAGGACCAAACTCCAGGGCTTCATTAGGAATCGTCCAAACGGCGGACTCCATCCGCTCGAATCGACCGCGAAAGCGTAAACGGAAAACACAAGAACGTACCAAACGAGAAACCACAGAAACCACAAGAAGATAAACGTCGGACTGTACATCAGCCACATCACCAACGGTGTGATCGACCACGGCGATGGCCCAGCCACGGGACTCGATTTCGGCATCTGGATTGCCCCCAGCCCGATCAATTTCTCTGCGATCTTCTGACGATTTTCCTTTGTTGATTGTGGCTCTATTTCAATGCCAACCAAGTTGGCAATGTATTGAACTATACCGATGTCCAACGTGACACTATGCAGCGGTGTCTCTCCCGACTGATTCTTGGCATCGATATCAGCGCCTCGATCGAGCAACAGGTCAACCACCTTACTGCGTCCAAAGAACGCTGCCGCGTGCAACGCCGTTCCACCATCTCCATTCTTCGTGTCTACCGTAGCACCTAGATCAAGCAATTGTTGCACTCGATCATAGCGATCATAAATTGCAGCCCAGGTTAACGCTGAGACACGAATCTCAGGATGTAGCTGACTCAGATCCGCATTCAATTCGATGTGGCGCATCACTTCGGGACCATCATCATTCTGAATGGCCGCCCAGATGCTATCGCTTGATGCAGCTGGAGCCGACTGCGATTGTTTCGCCCCTACTCCGACCACATAACCGATGGCCCAATTCATCGCAGGAACCACAGTGACCAGGCCAAGCATGCAGGGCAAAAAGACTCTCAGAAAGCGATGCCGCCACAGCGACTTCAACCCCTTCTTTCGCCACAACATGGCGGTAAAGAAACCACTGACCAAAAAGAAGAGTGGCATTCTAAAGCCGTGCACGAACGCTTGAAAGACGAATGCCCAATTGCCCTGAATTCGATCTTGTACCATCCAGGGAAAGCCAAGTGCAAAAGATAACGCGGCATGGTAGACGATTCCAAGCAACATGGCGGATGCACGCAGCGCGTCTAAATCGTGCCGACGTGAATCCAACGTGCCTTTTTCTTGCTCAATCACTGGGGTCACTGTGACAAACTTCTTCTAAAAGGCATGGTGCTACATCGTCGAAAGACGACATGAGGACGAAGGGATTGTGTTGACGCGAGACTGCGTTGCGGAACGGCTGCGCGGTTTTACGAGTACGCGAGTGAACGCGGGCGTGGGCGTGGGGCCGGTTAACGTTGTAGCCAACTGGTCATGGATCTTGTTACTAACTCCGAGGCATCTTGTTGTACAAAATGATCCGCGTTAGGAATCGTTACCAAAGTTAAATCGCCATCGAGCCAGTTCCATGTGCCATTAAGTCCATCCGACAAGAGCGCTTTATCTTTTAATCCATGAATCAAAAGTACCGGGCACTTTATTCTCGGTCCGTCGGGAGCAGCGGCTTGATAGGGTGGCTTGGGATAGTTGGCTTTGTAATAGTTGAGCATCCCTTCGAGAGAAGATCTCCGCATGGCCTCGATATACTTTTCTTTGGCTGCAGGATCCTTGACCCAACCAACCAAACCTTCAGCCGTTATCTTGCTGGCTGCATCGCTCGTCTGAAAGAAGCGAGCATACTCACTGTTCTTTTGCTGTTCTGGGTTGTTCGCCAACTCGCGTCGCAAGCCGTTTGGATGAGGTAAATTCAAGACGATCAATCTGTCTGTCATTTCCGGATGCATCATCGCAAACGACCACGCAACCATCCCGCCCCAATCGTGCCCAACCACGACCGCCTTGGGCTTCTGGAAGTGATCGATTACCGCTTTGACATCCCCAACAAGTTTGTCCATCGCATAGTTTTCAACTCCCACAGGTTGACCGCTCTCGTTGTAGCCCCGCTGATCTATGGCTACCACTTGAAAATGCTTTGCAAGCTCTGGCATCTGATTTCGCCATGTATACCAAAAGTCAGGAAAGCCATGGATCATCACAACAAGTGGTCCTTGTCCCTGCGTCACATAATGAATGCGAACGTCTCCTGATTGCGCAAAACCGTGGACCAATGATTCGTCCTGTCCATGAGCCATCGAGACTCCCGCACAAATGAACAGCAACAGCAATACAGATCGCGATCGATCGCGGCACCAAGAGTAAATCATGGTCTTGACTTTCGTAGAGAGGAACTTGTCACAGAATGCTGCAACATCCTACACTTTTTAAGTAACAGGTAAACAACCGTGCCCACACCCATACAACCGAACATTCACGCTCAGCCCCGGTCGCCACATCAACGCAAACGTCTCCGACCGCCAGAATCGAAAGCGCTCACTACGTGTGGGCGACCAGGGCTGAAAGCATTTTGGTCATGAATGCAACATACGATTTCACGAGCTTTCAAAAAGAGAATTGCTTTCCAAACAAGCGCATACTCATTTGCTATCGCCAACAAAAAAATCAGTTTGGGGATAGAACGCAAGCCATTTATGCTTGGAGGCTGTAATCGTCGGAACGCGTTTCAGCTGAGCTCCCGATAAAGGTCCTGCGACAGCTCGCCCTGTTTCAATTTCCCATTTGGACTCAGTTTGATCGTCGATCAAGAATCCATTGTGGATATAGAACTGCAAATCAATCTTTCCGAATGAGCTGGAGAACACTCGAGCTCCACCGGACTCGTCCACTCGAACAACCAAATAACGCCGTTCTTTCCACACATCGTTAATAATGGAATGGTTTCTCAGCGTCGCATAGCTCCACGCACGCGACTCGCTCTCGTCCAACATCGCGATCATCAACGAGTCATCTGCCAAGGCACCTTTGAGATTGAATAGCGTGCTGGTGGGTTCGAAGATTGCTACCGACGTCTCCGGGTGCATTTCTTTCCATTTGCTCCACGTCATCATGTCGCACGGCAATCGCTCCAGTTTGAGCCCCGTCAATTTGCCCCGCATCGCTTCGCCCTTCATCTGGCTCCACAACGAATTGGTCTTCGTATCGTAGAAAACCATATTGTTGTTCCAAAGCTTGCCCGCGACTCCAAATTCGAGCACACCATCGTCCACTTTTCGGTTGAATACGCTCGATGAGTAACACAGACTACACCAAGTGATTGCGACGTGTAGATCATCGATCGTGTCGTTGAGAATCTCTCGACTGGGTCCGGAAATCATATTCAGCGGATACGCTCGGGCCGATGCACCATAACTGATTCCCAAAACCATTTCGTTGCCCCGAAGTACCGAATTGGCCTTGGCCGCAGTCATCAACTGTATGGTAGTGATCGGAGCCCTGGACTCCTCAACCGTCCTGGGTGCAAAAATGTCATGAAAACTATTCTGTGCAACGCATGTGCGACATGCATTTTGGCTCGCAACGCAGAACAGAATAAACAGACTTAGGCGCAGCATTTTTCGGGCTTATTTTTTTTGGAATAAAACAGGTAGTTGGATATCGCTTTTCTTTTGGGCGGAGATGCCCTTTTCTCCAACTATAGATCCCAGCCAATGGTTGTCATGGAGCAAAAACGTAGAGGAAAGTCTCTCTAACAAGGACTCCAATCGACTGGACAATCGAGCGTCTATCAAGCAAGCGAAACCCACTGCCACTGAACCAGCATCAACGGCAACCAAACCTCCGTTGGCGAACACGACGTGGTGATTGGCCGAATTCGCGTTTAGTGCAGAAGAAATACTCCATCGGCATTCAGTATTTCCCATCGTAATGGGCGAAGCTTTGTGGCAACCACAGTCAAATTTGCTAGCGCTACCTAGCTTTTCTTCTGCGCATGCCCGCGCGGAAGTGAACTGCAACAGCAGCAACAGAACTGCCCCGGAAAGGGCCAACCAGCGAAATCTCTCGGTTGATAATGACAATACTGTGCTCCTGTGGAGTCGACACTGACGCGATTACTTGTATCGGACTATATTACGATGAAGTACGTAAGGGTTTGTAACCGTTATGTATCGAATCGTAACCGCGCCGCGGCATGAGATATTCAATCGAAGGGCTCAGCAACGCAGCCATCCGCCGTCAACCAAAGCTTATTTTCGGATTGCGTCAGGCCAAGTTGTCTTGATTCGGCAACCTCCCGATCGGCTCACAAGAATTTCAACTGTGCCGTCGTGTTGTTCCATGATTCGCTGCACGATGGCCAATCCCAGCCCCACGCCTGGATTCTCCGTATCGGACTTGCTTGGCAAGCGTACGAACGGCTCAAGAACTCGTTGACGATCATTCTCCGGAACTCCCACTCCATCATCATCGATCTCGACAATCAAGGAGTCCGCAGTACGGTAATAATGAATATCGACTTTTGATTTTGCATGACGCCCAGCGTTGCTCAGCAGGTTATTGAGCACTCGCTGAAATCCTAGTCGATCCACAATTGCAACGGGATCATCCACCGTCGATTGATGTACTTCGAATACCACGTGAGGATAGATTTCTTGATATTTAGGTACAACACTTCCCAATGTTTCTGCAACAGAGAGAGCTTCTTTTTGAATGACAGGATTGTTCGTCTCCAACGTGACGTATCGCAATAGCTCATCAACAAGCTCGTTAAGCTCATCCGTTGCCAAGTCAATGGATTGCAAGCGTGCGTTGCGGTCTTGTTCATCCTTGGCACTTGAAACGAGATCGATAGCAAATTTGATCCGAGCTAGAGGCGTTCTCAGTTCGTGCGATACGGCTTGAAGCAATTCGCGTTGCGTTCGAACCATCGTTTCGGTTCGAATCGCCATGTTATTGAATGCAAGAGCAAGCTGTCGGGCAGAGCCGATGTTCGATTCGTCAACTCGGGCAGCCAAATCCCCAGACGCGATCGCTTTGGCAACATTTTCTACTTGCCTCAGCTGTCGCGAAATAGGCCTTAAAAGCAACGCGATCGCAAACGCAATCGGCAATAGTACCAATGTCAACGTGGTCGTTGCCGCATTCTTTTCGATTTGATTGAAGTTAGGAAATGGGCCAAACCGCAATAAGTTGTCGGAGTTTTTGATTGCAGCTGCAGCGAGCCACCGCTCAGGCCTTTCGGTATAAAAAACGACGGAACGCCCAGCATCGATTCGACCTAGCTGGTCTTTAGGGATGGCCGATCGGTCTACCAAGCCAATAGGGTAATTGAACTTCTTTCGCAGATCACTAATCTCCTCATCCATGTTCGAAGCGTTCTCCAGTCGATTTGCGATCATGGATACCCAGCCGCCGATCGAGTCTTCGATCTGGAATAGAAAATACTCCGGAAACGGACCAAGTTGCAAAAACTCCGATCCTCCGTCGAGAGCAGTGATGACAACTGCGCCTACTCCTCTAGAATCCATGAACTC
>CAIXME010000710.1 GCA_903920425.1 uncultured Pirellula sp.
TCCGAACGCAATAGTTCGGTGAATTTGGTGTTGGGCCCGCTCTCTATTGTCGCGACGGGATTTGTTATTGGTCTGTGCGTGTTTGCATTGTTTTTGCCCTTGATTTCATTGGTCATTGGTTTGAGTGCGTGAGAATGATACGAAACAAATTGTCCGACAATCAGGATCGAAGCCGTCCATTATCGCATATCGATAGTGCAGCGATTCAGCGATCACACTTTTGGAGCCGAACAGGTCCAACGTGGTTTTCAACCTCAGTTTGGTCAACCGAGCCACTAGCCATACCGCAGTATTCATTGTTGCGATTGCTGAGCATTTGCCACACGCAACGATTGGATCCAGCCGTCGTGATTTCCCAGTTTGCGAGCGAACATCGCCTGGGATACCGCAGACGATTACTGAGGATGGTAAGGCGAATGGAGGAAGGAGTTTCTCTCGTGGATGCGTTGGAGCAATCACCGGATGTATTGAGCGAACGAGCAGTGTTGGCCCTGCGGTTTGCCAGCCAAACGGGAACGCTTTCGCAAACATATCGTGAATTGCTAGTTACCGAGCGTCCCAACCACAAAAGCAATGGGCAGCATCCGCAATCCGACGTGATTTACTGGGTGACCCTTGCGGTGTGCATTCTGTTTTTCGCATGTTTCTTGATGTACTTTATCTCTCCAACACTTAAAAAGATCATCGACGAAATGCAAACGCAGTCCCCCACTATCTTTTGGTCACTGTTGTGGGTGTCCAATAAAGTATCAATGCACTTCGGTTGGTTGCTTTGCGCTTTGGGACTTTTGTTTTGGACGGCGACATCGATGGCACCGAGACGATTCTTGCGTCGCTACATAGGCGCTTGGTTTGCTCGTCCTAATTCGGAATCGAACTCGATCGAACTAATGAGATTGCTCGCGCTCGCGACGGAAGCGGGACGTCCCTTGGCCGGTAGTCTATCTACGTTGGCTCGATACCACTTTGATGGCCGAATGAGACAACGACTACTGTTCGCAAGAAACGAAGTAGAACAGGGCGTAGATGGCTGGCAAAGTCTGTCTGATGCGGGCTTGTTTAGTAGCCAAGAATCGAAAGCAATTTCTGAAATGCCAAGCAACCACGCCCGTGCTTGGACACTTCGGGAGTTGGCGACGCAAAAAACGTTGCTTCGTGATCAGCGTCGATTTACCTGGCGGGCATTGCTGCAGCCGTTGGTGACATTGTTTTTCGCCTTGATTGTCCTTTGGCTTTGCTCGGGCTTCTTTGGCGTGATCGTAAAACTCATACAGGGACTATCATGATTCGCTTTCGCAATCGAAACATTCGTCCTCGGCACTTGCGGCCAATGCGTCGCCGAGGAGCATTGGCGATCGAAGTGTTGGTCGCATGCTCGTTGCTGCTCGCCATGATTGGCTTGATGGCGACGCTAACTAGCCGCATCGGTGGGATCGTCAAAGAGACGCGATACTATCGCCTTGCGATCAATGAGCTTTCCAACCAAATGGAAAGGCTGAGCTCCATGGAACGGACAGAGTGCGAAAGTGCATTGGAACACCTTTCCGTTTCACCAGAGATCCGCGAATCGTTAGATGAAGCCCAATTTCAAGGTCGGCTTCTGGATGATTCCGATGGGGTGCGTATCGTTCTCGAACTGAATTGGAATCGAAATGGGCCCGCTGTTCCTGTTTCGTTAGTCGGCTGGTTAAAGCCAACAATCGGTAACCTGTCGATTCCAACACAACCATCATCTAAAGACAAGAACCCAGGAACGGTGGAACCATGAAAAGACGACGCGGTTCAACACTAATCGAGTTGATCATGAGTTTGGGAGCAGGCAGCATGGTGATGTTGTTAGCAATCAAAGTGGTCCACCAGTCATTCGTTGCTTCTTCGATCAACAAAGAGAACACCGAATATGGGCAGACATTGAATCGGCTGGCTAGGCAATACCGTTCGGACATGAGAAGTTCTCTACAGGTAAGCTGGAGCGATGAAAAGCATCTAACTCTCGAAATGCCAGAGGAGACACTCCACACCTATCGTTTCGAGGAAGGCTACATCCAACGCGAGACCACAAAAGCAGGTGTGATCCTGCAGAACGAAAGGTTTCGATTGAGCGAAAATAGCATTGCTCACATGCAGTGCGACAACCAAGGCCAATCATGCTCGCTATTCGTAGCGAAGCGAATTGGCGATGAGAAAGAGGCAAAGCGAATCGAATTGCATGTTGTTGCAAAGCCAGGGCGATGGACAAACAAACCGAGCATTGCTCCAACGGAGGAACCAAAAGATGGTCTCTAGACGCAAACCCAAACGGGGCGTGGTTTTAGTCGCCACCCTAGCGTGCCTTGGAATCGTCGCAGTATTGCTCGCGTCGGCTACTCAATACGCCCTACGACATCGCAATGAAATCAAAATCGAAAAGATGCGAATGCAAGCAAGTTTGTTATGCGAAGCAGGTTGGTATCGGGCCGCAAACAAATTGGTCGCCGATGCGGACTACAAAGGAGAGGACTGGCAGCCTCAGCTAATCGGTCCTCAATCCGCCGACTCCAACGCTCAATCTTTGGAACCAACGCGCGTGCTCATCGCGTGCGAACCTACGGCCGATGGCAAATCCGTCGTTGCCACAGTTACGGCAACGATTGGCGATCCAAATGAGCAAAGCCGCTTTGTTTCCGTTACTCATGAATTCTCTATCGAAAATTTCACGTCCCTCAATCAGGAGCCTAAATAATGCTTTATCGTCCCTTTCACTTTCGCAGACATCGGTTGCAACGAGGCGCTTTTACGCTCGTTGAATTGCTGGTCGTAATCGCAATCATCGGTGTCCTGGTCGGTTTGCTTTTGCCCGCGGTCCAAGCAGCTCGAGAGGCAGCGCGCAGGTGCATGTGCTCGAACAACATTGCACAGCTAGGCCTTGCGGTTCATACCTACGAGTTCAATAACGAACGGATGCCATCGGGGGTCATCAACCCCAAAGGACCGATACGCAACGAACCAATAGGTCAGCATGTGGGTTGGATCGTTCAGATCCTGCCACATATGGAGCAAAACAACCTTTATCGGCATTTTGACCAAGCGAGTGGCGTCTACGCGTCGGAGAACATGGACGCTCGCAAGTCACGAATAAGCACGTTGCTTTGCCCTTCGTCGCCGGGCATCGAAGGCCGAACAGAAGAGCCGAAAGTTGCATATACCAACTACGCCGGTTGCCATAATGATTCCGAGGCAGCGATCGACGAGGATAACAATGGGGTGCTCTTTTTGAACAGCCGTTTGCGATTTAGCCAGATCCGCGATGGCTCGTCGCAAACGATCTTGATCGGAGAAATGACGCCAACCATCAACGGACTAGGATGGGCATCAGGCACCGCTTCCAGTCTGCGAAACACTAGCATCCTCAGCGATCCCCCAAGTTTGTTGCAAATCAGGCAAATGGGATCCGAGCCGACTGGCTCTCTCGAAGTCGGTGGATTTTCAAGCTATCACTCGGGAGGCTGCAATTTTGCGTTCTGCGACGGGTCCGTCCGGTACTTGTCCAAATCGATCGAAACCAAGCTTTTTCAACAACTGGGAAACCGAGCTGATGGTGAGCTATTGGCCGGCTACGTTGATTGGTAGCCCATAGGATCCGCTTCTGTTTTTCGATGAGCGTCGCATGATTGCGCTAGCAGCGTGCGACGCTTGACTGAGATAGCAAATCTCACATCTGGATGCTCACTCTGAGTCGAACGTGTCACCCAAGTCGCGGGTGATCATGGCTGCAAGTGCATTGCGATCGGTCGAATTGGATAGAAATTGAGTGCGACCACAGCAGAACAATGCCATCGCTCCACTGGGATGCTTCGACCGAATCTCGTTGTCGCCAATCCACGCGTTAGGGTCGTTGATCCCTCCGCTTTGCTCAAACACGTTGTTTCCATTGATCCATTCTCCATCGGAACCGCCCGTGTCCTCGGAAACGATCATCGTGTTGGTGAGCCCATCTCGGACTTCGCGGTACCGAATTGGCCGGTTGTAAATCAGGACACCGTTATCCGTTTCGGACTGCACGGTGATCCGTTGTCCATACAACCCACCGTAATCGGTTCGCCCTCGTTGCGTAATACGGAATGGTACGGAAGGACATTGGTACGTAGGAATTGACGTTCTACCCGCGTTCTGGTTGGCAGGATGGTCGAACGCATAATTGAAATCGATCAGCCGATGCAGATTCGTCTCTTCCATGTTTGGCAGGATGAGGGCCGACCAAGCAAAGTTCTTGAGCTTGGGATCACCGCGAAAGGGACGCCATTGCAAACAGCCGGGCGGCATTGTGCGGTACGCCGATTCATAGTTTTGGATTGCGAGCCCGATTTGCTTCAAATTGTTTTGGCATTGGATGCGACGCGTCGCTTCACGGGCCGCTTGCACGGCCGGCAGCAGCAGCGAAACCAATACCCCAATGATCCCGATCGCGACAAGCAGTTCGACCAACGACATCGCAAACCGCCTTTGCGAGGACGGCTTCTTGAATATCGCATTGATCGACGACGGCGGGACTCGCAATTCGAAAATCGACGTGGCGGAGGACATGGCTAATGCGTTGGCTCTTGGCTTGGAGACGAAACGACTACTCATTCGCGTGGGAAATCATCGATGGTGAGAAGAGTCGCCAGCGTCAGCCCTTCGGCTTCAAAGGCAGCCCGCCCACCTTCAAGTCGATCGATCACTCCGAGAACACCGATCACATCTAAACCAAACTCCTTGGCCGCGTGGGCTGCTTTGATCGCACTTCCACCGCTGGTGATCACATCTTCGACAATCACGCACTTCATCCCAGGCGTCACAGGCCCTTCGACCAGCTTGCCCGTCCCGTGCTGCTTGGCTTCCTTGCGAACCATAAAGCCTAGCAAACCGTTACCATCACGAAGTCCAGAATGGACAACGATAGATGCAGTAATCGGGTCCGCTCCGATGGCTAGTCCGCCAACGGCCTGTGGCATTCCACCAAAGCGCCCCGATCGGATAACGTCGAGCATTCCAGCTGCAATTTGGTTCGCGCCTTGAGGATGAAGCGTAATGGTTCGGCAGTCCAGATAGTAGGACGCTTGTTTTCCACTGGCCAATGTGAATTGACCGAATTTCAAGGCGTGCTGTCGGACAAGTGAGATGAGCAGGTTGCGATCGTAGTTCAAGTTCATAACTGAAATTGGGATGACTGGCTTGAATGAATAGATAAACGGATCAAGTACGTATTGCGTTGCGCGGTGAGCCCGTGCCTGGAACTTCCCACCAGAATTCACAGCGAGTAGCTAGACTTCCGACGGCCGCATGGAGCATGCCGGGACATGCAGCAGCATTCTGAGAATTGTAGAATACCCAGCAACTATCGGTCAGTCTGAATAGCGAGGAAATACAAACGAAGTTTCTGCGGGGTGATGTTTGGCAGGTTCCTTGGTCGCCTTTCGCTCCTGCGAAAGTTGTGTTCGTAGTGCGCAACTTTCGCGGGAGCGAAAGGCGACCAAAAAA
>CAIXME010000711.1 GCA_903920425.1 uncultured Pirellula sp.
GCGGGCGTGTGGGTCCTGCCAATGTATTTTGCGTTCACCCTTGGGACCGCTTGGGAACTATCCCAATTGCTCTCACGCAAGTGGGATGTGAAGCCGAGTTATGTGGTTGCTCATTGCTTGATCGCGTGCATGGTCTGCATGTTCCCTCTTTGGTATAGCTTGGTAATGAGCCGTCCGTATCCACTGGATTGTCCCATCGGTCGTATCGGCTGGTTGCTACTCGGGATCTTGAGCGGCGTGGGATCGAGCGGTATCGCTGCCCTATTTGCTTTTGGGGATGCGTCAAAAATTGGGCATGCTGCGAGTAAGGTCTATACAACAGAAACGCCATCAGAGAATGTCGGTGGCGAAGCTGAGGCAATTCCCGTTGGTCGCTTAGACGATGTTCCTGCAAAGATCGAGCGAACTACTTTGGCTTGGTTCTTGTCCTCGTTTGTCGTGGTTTATGTGGTCGGTTGCTTGAGTATCTGGTTCCTGGTTCGAATGCATGGCGAATCGCGAACGGGGATGATGCATTTGGTAGCTCTGCTGGCGATAACCAAGTTCGCTGACACGGGGGCTTATTTTGCTGGCAAGTCGTTCGGCAAAACCAAGCTGGTTCCGGCCATTAGCCCAGGCAAAACAGTCGAAGGGCTCGTGGGAGGCGTACTGCTGAGCATCGTCGTCTCCTATGTTTTGCTCCGCGGACTGCTACCATTGTTGGGGGTGACTGCTGGTGAGTCTCTGCTGGGGCCTGCCATTTTGGGTTGTCTTTTAACACTGGTAGGACTTGTCGGGGATTTGCTCGAGTCGATGGTAAAGCGGACGGTAGGGGCTAAGGATAGCGGGGTACTGCTGCCTGGGCTCGGAGGGGTGTGGGATGTTACAGATTCTTTGTTGCCGACCGCAATTGTTGGCTATCTTGGAATAATCGCCAAACTCACTTGATCGAATCGTTTCGATGGGTGAGCGGTCGATGCACTAACAAATACGATTGTTTTCCTGAATGTCTGAATCGACGTTAACGCTCTCTGACCCGCATTTGGCGCTGCAGCTCTTTGGGCCGCAAGACAACAACTTGCGTCTGGTCCGAAATCAGCTGGCAGTGGCGATTACGCATCGCAATGGCCAAATACGTATTTCTGGTCCTTCGGAATCTGTCCGATTGGCGACCGAAATATTGGAGCGTCTCAAAGATAAAGTCATCCGCCATATTCCCATCGGTCCCGACGAAGTCGCCGAAGTACTGAATCAAGCCGTTGGCTCTAAAAGTGCGCCGATGTTCGAACGCAATGAGCTTGCGATCGGGAACGCGGGGCGTCGGATCAAGCCGAGGACTGAAGGTCAAGCGGCATACATCGAAGCGATCCGTCAGCACGATATGACTTTTTGCATCGGACCGGCTGGATGTGGAAAAACCTATCTCGCTGTCGCAACGGCCGTTGAAGCTCTCAAGGCAAAAGCGATTCGAAAGATTGTCTTGGTGCGGCCCGCTGTCGAAGCAGGCGAAAGCCTAGGCTATTTGCCGGGCGATTTGCAGGAAAAATTGAATCCCTACCTGCGGCCACTGCTAGACGCGATCAACGAAATGGTCGACTTCGATCAAGTGAAGTTTCTGCGAGAGCAGGATTTGATCGAGGTAATACCCCTGGCCTACATGCGGGGCCGAACGCTGAACAACGCTTTTGTTATATTGGACGAAGCGCAAAATGCTACCGTAGCACAAATGAAGATGTTTTTGACACGGATGGGCGAAGGTTCAAAAATTGTGGTCTCTGGTGATATTTCCCAAGTGGATTTGCCAAACGGCGTCACAAGCGGTTTGCGAGATGCTGTCCAACGACTGCATGGCATCCCAGGCATCTCTTTCGTTCGTTTGCATGAAGTCGACATTGTTCGACATCCATTGGTGCGACGTGTTGTCGCCGCTTATGATACGTCCCGCAATTTACCAGCAGGTGATCGCTAAGTTCGCTTAGTTCTTATGTCCTCGACGCAAAACGCGAAAACACGCAGCGAACGAGCTGCAAACCTTCGGGTGGATCGGTATCCGTGGCGAAGCCTTTTGGAACGCTGTACGTCGATGGATGCGCTGCTCCGGCTGGGGCTGGCGGTTGTTGCCGCGGCAATTATCACCATCTTTGTCCGAGGCTGGGAACCTCCGTTTGCCTATCGCAAAGGGTACATACCCCAACGTGCTATCCTGGCCCGTGTCCCATTCAAAGTGGTCGATGAAGTAAAAACAGATGCTTTGCGAATCCAAGCTGGTCGCGAAGTGCTGTGCATCTACGAAAACAAAAAGGAGCCGATCGTTCAACTACGCGGCGCCGTCAAGGATGCACTGTTTGCGATTCGCGAAGCGGCGGATCCTTCGTTGCTCACGGAAAAGCAGGTTCAAAGCCTGAAGCTTTTCGGCGTTTCGGTTCTCGATGAAGACGAAAAGCCTTTTACGAATGAACAAGCATTAACCGTAATCCAAAAGACGTTGGCCACCGATGCGGATATTTCCAAATTCGATTCGGCCATGCGTGAAGTCTTAGATCCCATCGAAGAGTTCGGTCTGCTGCGGTCACTATCGCACGATATCGAAAAAGGGAACCAGCGATACATCCGTGTTTTCCAAATCGGTGACGAATCGAAAAAGATCGAAGCGGAAGTGCAACGGATCCGCATCGCAGAAGTTGCCATCACATTGCGAGGATCTCTAGAACGAGAGTTCCGAAACCAATTCGGGACCCGCGAAGCAAAACAGCTCTCCAAAATGGTGCACAAGTACCTCTCCGAGAAGCTGCCTGAGACCTTGTCCATTCGAGAGGATCTTAGCAATCAAGCTCGATTGGAGGCTGTAGCGGCTGTCAAACCAGCCACCGTTTCATACGATCCATCCTTTGGAGCACTCGTTCCAATCGGGAAGATACTAGAAGAAAAAGAGTTGGCGCTTCTGCGAGCTGAACATTCAGCGTATACGGCGCAGTTGAGTCTGGTCGAGCGAGTTCAACGGTTGGCCGCTTTTGTCGGTCTGATCACTGCGCTCTACCTTCTTTGCGGCTTCTTTATATTTCAATCGCTCGATCGTTCTATGGTGAACAACACATGGCAAGTGTTGCGAGTTTTGGGCCTTTGTCTATTCTGTGTGTTGCTTGCCGTCGTCGCTTCGAATGATCCGTTTCGTTCGGAAGTCATGCCGGTGACTCTCTCTGCAATCATCGCCACCATCGCCTTTGGTCGCCCTACTGCTTTAATGTTGATGGCCGCCTTGTCGTTGGTCATCGCTTTCAGCACGCGTGTCGATCTATCGGAGTTCATTGTACTGGCCAGTTCGGCTGCTGGATCCATTTTGCTATGCGGTCGCATTCGGACTCGCACTCGATTGATCTATGTTTGCGCTGGGGTTTCTATCGTCGTATTCATGACGGTCGTGGGATTGGGCGTGATGACGGGGCAAACCAGTGGGGTTGTTTCCGATGGTCCTGGAATCGGAGGAATCAAATCTGCGACCCCAACGAGTTTCCCAATGCAGCTGGTCAACGAAGCGTTTTGGCAGGGCATTTGTATCTTGCTGTGCGGGCCCACTATCATGGGGCTGCTCCCGTTTGTCGAAAAGCTATTCGATGTGCAAACCGATTTGAGCCTGCTGCATCTTGGGGATATGAATCACCCGCTTTTGCGTGAACTAGCGCAGCGAGCACCAGGCACTTACAACCATAGTATTTCCGTTGCCGCGCTGGCGGAA
>CAIXME010000712.1 GCA_903920425.1 uncultured Pirellula sp.
GCGGCTGGCACCTAGAAAGCGGACCAAGAAAAATGTAGGCCCAAACAAAAACCAAAAACAGTGGCAACCGTCACTTGCAAACCAAGGACTTCATAGTCGACCGGCATTCATCGAGTGGCGGCAAGTAAAGTTTCTAAGAATCCAGGCGGCCGATCCGCCACTTCGATGCAATGGATTGTTATCCCAATTTTCTCATGCGCCAATAAGAGAGCAAAAGAACGAGCGAAATTGGTCACCACCCGCTATCTGTGTGCATTCCACGGCAATGGCTTCAACCGCAGATTGGTCATTCGATGCTAGATCTCGAGCACAATCATCGAAGTACTTTTCAGCCAACCGCATTGCGGTTACGAGCGATTCTTGGTTTTGGGCAGCCAAGCAAAGTTGTCGATCTTTCACTTCGTGATCCAGCACGACAATTTCATTTGTTTCAACGTCAATACATATCGCATCCGATTCGAACAATCCGATTGGAATGTAGGACTCGGGAATGTCATGCGGAAATCTCGACGCGACCAAATCAGCATCGTTGAATTCCACGATCCCAATTTCGTGCGCTGATCGCATCCAACTCTCAAGTCTGGGGTCTAGCATCGCAGATTTCTGTTGGGATAACGCTCGCGATCACCGATGTCGCGGCTAAAAAATTGACCATCAGGAAACGGCCGACCCGCGACTTCGGTGCATCGCATGGTTCAAGTAAGCCGCTATCGCGGCAGGATCAGTGATCGGGGGTTGGCTCATTTGCGAACGCTGAAGCATTTGAGATTTTCTTGCGAGTAAACACCCTGGAGGGAGTGTCACCGATTGCATCAGATCGCATCGAACCGCAATCCGATCGGTGACAGTCTCCCCATCACAGGGCTCAACATGTCGAAAGATCTACACCCAACCGTTCCATCGCTCCTCCAGTTCCAACAAGATCTCAAGCTTAATGGAAAAGGATTACGAACTCAACAATCTTACCTTCGCGCTCTACGAAAGTTCCACGAATTCCTCTCCAAAGATCCTGCCTCCGCGACCGAAGACGACCTCCGACGCTACCTGCTCCATATCGTCGATACCAAACAATGGCGCCCTAGTACGGTGAACGTGGCCCAACAAGCCCTCAAGCAGTTCTTCCGACTCACCGTTCCACGCGATTGGAAAACCCTCCAACTGGCTCGCGTCAAAGTCGATCAAAAAATCCCCGTCGTCCTTTCAGTCGGCGAAGTGCACACCTTTCTGAAACTGATCGAAAAACCGGCCATGCACTGCTTCTTCTCCGTCGTCTACACCCTTGGGTTGCGACTCCAGGAAGCCCTGCACTTGCAAGTTCCCGATATCGACTCAAAACGAATGCTGGTCCATATCCATCGTGGGAAAGGTGCTAAAGATCGTCTCGTTCCCCTACCTGAATCCACTTTGCAAATCCTGAGACGTTACTACGCGAGTCATAAAAACCCCCTTTGGATCTTTCCAGCCGAAGGACGCGACCACAAACAGGCCGCTCTTGCGACCCAACCCATGAGCGAATCCTCGGTCCAAGGGGTCATTAAAGCCATCATGCGCCAACTGAATTGGGACAATCGAGGAATTAGTACACATACCTTGCGTCACTGCTATGCAACCCATCTTCTCGAAGCGGGCGTCAGCTTGAAACTCATTCAGAAGTATCTCGGGCATGCGCACCTGACCTCGACCATGATCTACCTGCATACCACCACCGTTGGTGAAGAACACGCGGTGGTTAAGATCAACCAAGTCATGAGGCGGAAATCATGAGCTGCCTAGCAACGAAAGATCCGGTGGCGAGCAAAGCTAGGCCGACCGTTAATAGCATTGCTCGCAAGTACGGACCAGCCTACCTTAAAAAATACAAAGATCGCATGTCGGCTGATCAAGTGAAAACACTTTTCGCCTTGATGAGCTGTCGATCCGAAGATGGTGCAATGATGATTTATCACTGCAAAAGTTGCCACAAAACGCATGTTGTTCCCAAGTCTTGTGGGAACCGTCACTGTCCCACTTGTCAAACAGACAAGGCCAAGAAGTGGCTGGAAAAGCAATTGGAACGAAAACTGCCATGTCCTTACTTCATGATTACGTTTACCGTGCCAGCCACCTTTCGCAACTTCGCACGATCTCATCCGCGTGAATGCTATGCGGCCCTCTTCGAGGCCGCCAAAGAGACGCTCGTCGCATTGGCCAAAGATCCAAGATTTATTGGGTCTTCGAGAATTGGCATGACCGCTGTGCTTCACACTTGGGGGAGAGATCTCTGTTACCATCTTCACTTGCACTTCATCGTCCCCGGTGGA
>CAIXME010000713.1 GCA_903920425.1 uncultured Pirellula sp.
CTGCGAGGAATCAGTAGCAAAGAGGGACTGGACGTTTTGGGGGTCGGACTAGTTCGTCGACTCACTCAGCTTGGAATAACGATGATCACGTCCTGGGCCGATTGGGCTCGATTCGAAACGCGCGGTGCGAAATCACCACGCTTTGCATCGCTCATTGCAAGCGATTCTCAAGTAAAAGATCACTCCATCCGAGACGCACTGATCGAAGAGCTTTCGCAACTGGAAAACGCCGATCAAGTGGAATTGCTCGGTGGTTTGATCGTCGAAGTGATTGCGTCGGTCCTCAAGTCTGATCCGAGCACTATCCCGTTGGATTGCTCGATCAATCAACTTGGGGTCGATTCGCTGATGGCGACCGAGATTCAGCTTTTGTTCGATAGCAAGCTTGGCCTAACCATATCGATTCTAGAACTGATCGGTGAAGCGACCGTGCGAAGCATTGCTACGCAATCACTCAAAACACTCATGGGCGATCCGAATAGGCAGCTCGTACCGATGGTTGCCTCGTAATAAGACGCCAAGCTTTCCTCGCAGCCTGTTCCTCTTTTCCATCACTTAACCCACTCGCCTCTGAATACCCATTTCAAAGCGTCATGAATATTAAATCTAGTTTTGATCGATTGAAAACCGGCCTGAATCTTGGCAGCGTTTCGGATGCAGGAAAAATGCCATCGTTGAAAATGCAGCCTGCGTTTTACGACTTTGCTCATTTTCCTGAGTACAAAGATTTTACAACCATGGAGTGGTACTACGACAAGCAAAAATACTCCAAGAACCAATTCCTGCCCCACGTCGGGGCGTCCGATGCTACGGTGCATCTCAATGGTCGGACGCTAATCAACTACTCAAGCTACAACTATCTCTCGTTAGCGAATGACCCTCGTGTCAAAGAAGCTGCAAAGAGAGCGATCGATGACTTCGGCACGAGTACCGGATCGGGCCGCTCGATCACCGGCGAAGTCGATTTGCATCAACAGTTTGAACGAGAGCTTTGCGATGCGTTGGGTTCCGATGACGCAGTTGTATCAGTAGGAGGATATAGCACCAACGCCTTTACGATCGGATACTTGTGCCGTTCTCAAGATCTGATTCTCTACGACGAACTCGTCCATAACTCGGCGCTCGCAGGTTGCAAAATGACCGCCGCCCGAAGGCTGAGTTTTCCGCACAACGACTATGAAGCACTTGATAAACTGCTAACCCTCCATCGAGATAAGTATGAGCGAGTCATTATCTTGATCGAAGGGGTTTATAGTATGGATGGCGATATCGCCGATGTGCCTCGCGTGATCGAGATCAAGAATCGTCACAAAGCATTCTTGATGGTGGATGAAGCGCATTCGATGGGCGTAATCGGGCCGAACGGTTTGGGGGTCACCGACTACTTTGGTATCTCGGGGCGAGAAATCGATATCCTTTTTGGTTCCATGAGCAAGTCGTTTGGGACCTGTGGTGGGTATGTGGCAGGCCCCAAACCCTTGATTGCGATACTCAAAAACTACGCTCCCGGTGTGTTGCTGTACGGTGCTGCACCGACACCGGCCAACACCGCAGCAGGACTAGAGACTTTGCGCATCATGCGGTCCCAACCTGAGCTAGCCCGCCGTGTTCAGGCAAACGCGGCCTACTTCATAACCAAAGCCAAAGAAGCGGGACTAAACACCTACCACAGCAAGGATTCGGGTGTTGTACCAGTCATGACACGGGACTCAGAATTGGCTTTATGGCTTTCGATCCAATTGTTCGATGCCGGTATTTGCTCCTACCCAATGCTTTACCCGATTGTTCCTCGCGATCGATCCCGATTGCGATTCTTCATGAATACAAACCATACCCAAGAGCAGATAGATTACACCATCGCATGCTTAGCCAAGAACATGGCCATTGCCCCAAAATCCAAAGGGGTGATGTGAGATGAAGCGAATTCAATTTGAATCGTTCGGTCAACCGAGCAAAGTCATAAACAGCGTCGAAGCGCCGGACGTCGGCCCGCCGTCCGCTTGGGAAGTGGTCGTTGATATCGAAGCATTCCCCATCAATGTTGCTGATTTGGCAATGCTCGCTGGACGATATGGCAAGCTCCCCAAACTCCCTGCCACCATTGGGATGGAAGCTGTCGGACGTATTCGAGAATGCGGCTCTGCGGTAAAAGAGGTTCAAGTCGGCGATCGTGTCGTTCTGCTCGCGAAC
>CAIXME010000714.1 GCA_903920425.1 uncultured Pirellula sp.
ACCAGCAAGTTTTGGAGCTCCATTGCGGCGAAGCAACGCAATTGGCCCCCGATGGGCTTGCCCCCATCGGAGCCCAAGGTTGGCAAGCTAATGCAAGCCTGCCCTTGTTTTCTCTCTCCCTCAAAAAGACCCCGACGGGCTTGTCCCGTCGGTGAATCAGGTTCCTAGCTAGAGAACCTGTGGCTTCAGACGGGACAAGCCCGTCTGGGAGAATCCACGCAAGGCTCGGGATTGTTTAGCCAGCGAACCGTTCGCTCCAGTCGGACAAGCCGACTGGGGGCGGTTACCCTCTACGAGGTTCAAGACCGAAATCACTTCACAAGCACCCCGCGGTTTGCTAGCAATCAGCCAAGTAGAGCCGTCGTCAAATTCGCGCGGCGAACGGGTTGTAATGACATCAATTCAGAAAACAGTGTTACAAAAAAGACCGCACAACTCGCCACTACAGATTGACGTTGCGATCGTGTGCCCAAATTCTCTATGGTGAAAGACGTTAGCTTTCAATCCCACTCAGAGCAATGTGTGCATGGACGGTCGAACACTACTCCATTTTTCAATGCGACTCTGGCCTGGCTTTCCACGCGCCTGGCATCATGGGGACTTTCATGCGTTGTTGGTTTCGCTCTTGTTCGGCTGGGTCTTGGCTCTAACATGGGCTGCCACATTTGTATGGCCGGAGTGGACATCCAATCTCGTTTCGACCCCCTGGATGGCAAGTACATGCTTGGCCACAGTCTGGGCGGTTCTGATTGTTACAGCGCTTATGGCGGCGATCCAGTCCACGGTAGGGCCGATGGCCACACGTGGACTCGCAAGCGCCGAGCGACTCAAAAATCTTGTGCTAGCTCAAGAATTTTATCTTCAAGCGAACTATTTCGAAGCGGAGAAAATGCTCCGCAGGAACTTGCAGAAGGGCTCAAATGATGTCGAATCCATGCTGCTTTGGATCTCCACTTTGCGAAGAACGCGAAGGATTCCGCAGGCGCTGGATTTGATTTCCGATGTGGAACGGCTTGATGCCGCGTTACCATGGTTAGCGGAGTTGCAGGTAGAAAAAGAACTTTGCTTGCGGCTCAAGGTGCAAACACCCCCTGCACACGACTGACAAAACCGGTACCATCGGACTGCTGAGAATTGTCAGCTTGACCGCTGCAGGTGTAAGAGCTGTCAGTTCGAAGCAACGGAAGCTGCAACTTGCTCAAATTATTAACACTGCAGGCTCACTATCCCAGATGATGAGCCAAGCTTGGTGGTATTTGAACATTTAGCGACAAAATGACAGGCAGAAGGGATTGGAACATCATTTGCATCGCTCAGATGCGAGTTGATGTTGCTAGTCAGGACAACGATTACCACCACACGAGCCACCTAAACAGGGATCGGGGTCGGTTGGTGTCCAGCCGCATTGGCACAACACTATCCGATCGACCACGAAAGAAAGGTTTGGAAATGTACGAAAGATTTACAGATCGCGCTCGCAAGGTTATGCAGTTAGCGAACCAAGAGGCACAGCGCTTTAATCACGAATACATCGGAACTGAGCACATTCTTTTGGGCTTGGTCAAAGAAGGGAGCGGCGTCGCAGCCAACGTCCTGAAAAATCTCGATGTCGATTTGAGAAAGATTCGTCTCGAAGTTGAGAAGCTCGTTCAAAGCGGACCAGAAATGGTCACCATTGGCAAACTGCCACAAACGCCACGCGCTAAAAAGGTGATTGAGTATTCCATGGAGGAAGCTCGTAACCTAAACCATAATTACGTTGGAACGGAACACATTCTGCTCGGTTTGCTTCGCGAACAAGAGGGCGTGGCAGCTCAGGTTCTGATGAACTTGGGTATGAAACTAGAAGATGTCCGAGAAGAGGTATTGAATCTGCTCGGTCACGGCATGGAAAGCGCCGAAGTTGGTGAACGAGGCGGCCGAGAAGGAACCGGTGGCGGCGAGCCTGGCCAAACACCTAAGGGTGGAAAGAGCAAGACTCCTGCTCTAGATAGCTTCGGCCGAGACCTGACGGAATTGGCACGCCAAGGCAAACTGGATCCTGTGATCGGTCGCGAACGAGAAATCGAACGCGCCACGCAAGTTCTCTGCCGAAGAACGAAGAATAATCCAGTGTTGCTCGGTGAAGCCGGCGTAGGAAAAACAGCTATTGTCGAAGGTTTCGCGCAACGCGTGGTCAACGGCGAAGTGCCTGAGATCCTCGCAGAAAAGCGAATCGTCGTACTCGATTTGGCCATGATGGTCGCTGGCACAAAGTATCGCGGACAGTTCGAAGAACGCATCAAAGCGGTTATGAACGAAGTGCGACGAGCTCGCAACACGATCCTATTCATCGACGAACTACACACCCTCGTCGGTGCTGGTGGAGCCGAAGGTGCAATCGATGCAGCGAACGTTCTCAAGCCGGCTTTGGCTCGGGGCGAAATCCAATGCATCGGCGCAACAACCTTGGACGAGTATCGCAAGTACATCGAAAAGGACAACGCGCTTGCACGCCGTTTCCAAGAGATCATGGTCGAACCGACCGGAACTCAAGAAACGATCCAAATCCTGAAGGGACTGAAGTCCCGGTACGAAGAACATCACCGTGTTCAAATCACCGATGACGCTATCGCAGCAGCGGTAGAGATGAGCGAACGGTACATCACAGCACGATGCCTGCCGGACAAAGCGATCGACGTGATTGACGAAGCGGGCGCTCGGGTCCGGTTGCGAACCATGAGCAAGCCACCCGATTTGAAGGATATCGACGACGATGTCGAACGCCTGAACAAGGAAAAGGAAGATGCTGTAGCGAATCAAGATTTCGAAAAGGCCGCAAGCCTACGCGATCAAGCCGACAAGCTACGACGCAAGAAAGAGCAAATCACTCGCGACTGGCGAGAAAAGAGTCGCGAAACCGACGGTGTTGTCGACGAAGAAGTGGTAGCAGAAGTCGTCTCCAAGATGACCGGTATTCCATTGACTCGTTTGTCTACCGAAGATTCGCTTCGCTTGATGAACATGGAAGCCGAGTTGCACAAGCGCGTTGTTAGCCAAGAACAAGCGGTTACCGCAGTAGCCAAAGCGGTTCGCCGTAGCCGTAGCGGTCTGAAAGATCCAAAGCGACCAACCGGCTGCTTTGTGTTCGCAGGTCCGACCGGTGTGGGTAAGACTTTGCTTGCAAAGGCACTGGCAGAATGCTTGTTTGGCGACTCCGACGCGCTCGTTCATATTGACATGAGCGAGTACATGGAAAAGCACAACGTGAGCCGACTAATCGGTGCACCTCCAGGCTACGTGGGATACGAAGAAGGTGGTCAGCTGACCGAAAAGATTCGACGTCGCCCTTACGCCGTGGTGTTGCTGGACGAAATCGAAAAGGCACACCCAGACATCTTCAACATGCTGTTGCAAGTCATGGAAGAAGGTCGTTTGACGGATAGCTTCGGCAGAAATGTCGACTTCCGAAACACGATCTTGATCCTGACAACCAACGCAGGTGCAGAAGCGATTAAGAACGAATCGGCATTCGGTTTCCAAAAACCAGATGGCGACGCGTCGTACGACAGCATGAAGGCTCGCGTGATGGACCAAATCCAACGCGTGTTCCGACCTGAATTCCTAAACCGTCTCGATGACACGATCATCTTCCGGCACCTCAACAAAGAGGACCTCAAGAAGGTTATCGACTTCGAAATGTCCAAGGTTCGCGAACGACTCAAGGAACGTGGATTCGAACTGATTCTTACCGACGAAGCGAAAGAGTTCATCATCAAGAAGGGTTCCGACCTGGATTATGGAGCTCGTCCACTTCGTCGCGCTATCGAGCAACGAATCGAAGATCCACTCGCCGAAGAGTTGCTCCGTGGCACTTTCGAGGGCAAAAACACCCTCCTGGTGGACGTGTTCAAGGACGAAGAAGGCAAAGTTATTCGTCTGGACTTTAAGGGCGAATCGAGAGACCCAGCCGTTTCGACAGAACCAGCCGCCGCCGGTGCATAGGCTAGTCATCAATCTCCCAACTTGACGGGAGCATAAGAAATTGCCAAAGAGGCTGGACAGCACGTCCAGCCTCTTTTTTTTCATCCACGATCGACAGCGATGACATTTTGTCGCTCCGTTTTACCAAGACATTACCTTTTAGCATGGATTTCCAATGATTCGAGGCAAGGCGTTCGGGATGCTCGTTTGACATCATGGGCTGCTACAATAGAATGGAGTAATCGATTCTCGGGCCGCAATTGCAGCCCACTAGACCGTTGCCCTCCCTCCAATTGGAACCCACCTATGTTCGGTATTGGCCAGACCGAGTTGTTGATATTCTTGGTTATCGCCATGGTCCTATTCGGTAGCGCTCGTCTCCCAACGCTCATGAGAAACTTGGGACGCAGTGCGACAGAATTCAAAAAGGGCATGCGTGATGACGATTCAGACACGACCTCCGAACCAACAAACAAGAGCTAGCCAGCCCAATGTTTAACGGTATCGGTGGCTTCGAAATGGTTTTGTTCGGCATTTTGGCCCTTTTACTTTTTGGGTCAAAATTGCCTGAGGTCGCTCGTAATCTGGGTGGAACGTATCGAGGGCTGAAACGCAGTGTTGACGAGTTCAAACGCGAGTTTCAAGCGATCGAGACATACGAGCCAAAAACGATCAGGTCGCAGACTCATGACGAACCTGAGCAGTCTGAAACTTCTGCTCCCAAATTCAAACCGCCCGCTGAGTAGCCCCTGCGTTTGAACTCAGGCTTGTTTTAGTCACACCCCGACTCGTGAGAGCGTGAGCGAGAGATTCTATGCTCCTCACATGCGCCCCAGGCGATGAGAGTTGTATTTACTAGCTGCAAACCCATCTAAATTAACTTCATTCAGGTGAAGCGTTTGGTAGCTTGCTGAAGCGGATTCATCCTCGCCTCTTTACTCCGCAACGTTGCCTTTGCTGATATTGCAACCGAAACATTGCAGATTACTAGCTTGTTACCAGTTGGCTAAGCTAGCAGAAAAACCCAGATCAACACCAACGTCGTTTTTCACAACCTGCAGTGCGAAAAGCGAATGCAAAATGCGTTTGGCGATTTGCGGACTCTACGCAATCTTTAGCGAATTCCCTAGCTTCCGTCGAATAATTGCATACTGGATGCAGCCTTTAAGGAGATCCGGGGTTGCAACAATGTTGCCAGCATCTCAGAATTGGCCTCGTCTTGGTAATGGATCTATCGTAGCTTCAGATATACCAAGCACCGGACGGACGGAGGAGCATGCTCTATGTTTACAAACGAACCGCTCACCTATGAGCAAATCAAAATTGGCGACAAATGGACCAGCCATGAGCGCCAAATCGTTTCTTCCGACATCAGCAGCTTCGCGGAACTAACGGGTGACCACGACCCTTTGCACACAGACCCCGAGTTTGCCGCGACAGGGCCATTTGGGAAACCGGTAATGCACGGATTGCTGGGGCTCTCCATGTTGGCAGGATTGAGTTCCAACGCACCTGCTGTGCAAACAGCGGCCCTGATCGACATCCGTAGCTGGAGCTTCACCAAACCGGTTTATGTGGGCGACATGGTCCATGTGGTGACCGAGGTGATCGATCTCAAGCCTCGCGGTAGACGGCATGGCGAAGTCCATTGGTACCGAGCGTTGTACAACCAAGACGGTATCAAAGTGCAAGACGGAATCTTGGTCACTCTCGTGGTCCGACGTGTTCCATTGCCCAACAAACGTACACGGGTGCTGGAACCCGAGCAGACCACTTCCGAAAAGGCAAACGAGACCGTCAGCATCTACTGATAGCTGAGTGGCTACTTAGTTAGGCCGATACACGGCCGCTTTGCCGATGGCCTGGCGTTCGAATCGCACATTCAGATTCATGGTGGTTTCTACACCACCGAGAAACAGATATCCATCGTCGCGAACGACGTTGCGTACCTTGGCCAGTATCTCTGCCTTGGTTTCGGGTGAGAAATAGATCAGTACGTTGCGAAGAAAAACGACGTCGATTTTGTTTAGTGCGGGGGGCCAACTTTCGATTAGGTTGATTTCGCGGAACTCAACCATATTGCGGACCTCATCCTTGATCTTCCACACGGTTCCTTCGCGAACAAAGTACTTGAGCAACATAGGCATGGGTAACCCGCGATTCACCTCCGTCTGATTGAAAAGCCCTTGCTTTGCTTTTTGGAGAATCTGGCTGGATAGGTCGCTTGCGATGAGTTTGATCTTCCAGTTCTTTAACTCTGGAAAGTGATCCAATAGCAACATTGCTATCGAATAGACTTCCTGACCACTGGAACATGCGTTCGACCAAATGGTCAGTTGACGATCTTTGCTTCTTTTGGCGATGAGCTCAGGAATGATATGAGACTGCAACGCTTGGAATGGGAGCAAGTCGCGAAAGAAACTGGTCTCATTGGTTGTCATCGCTTCGATGACACGCTGTGTATCATCGCGAGCCGCAGGTTGCCTAAGCCTCCCGACTAACTCGGTCAACGACCCAAGCCCCATTTCACTTACGATTGGTAACAACCTCGATTCGATCAAGTACCCTTTGCTTGATTCAAGAACGATGGCCGATTTGTTCTGGATGAGAGAAGTCAAGAACTGAAAGTCGGACGGGCTCAAACTGCCCTGCGCGCTAACGGTACTCATAGGTTTACCATCGGTTTCGTAAAGCGGAATTGAGATTTATCACGATTACACAATCTGGTCATTTCCGATGCGATCGCATCGAGAGGTTTAATCGAATCGGCGAGACCAGCATGCACGACCGCTCGAGGCATTCCCCAAACGACGGAGGTAGCTTCGTCTTGAGCCATGATCATGCCGCCAGCATCGCGTACGACCTCGCAGCCTCGCGTTCCATCTTGCCCCATACCGGTCAGAACGCACGCCAGCACGTTGGCTCCGTAGATGTTTGCAACCGAGCGAAACAGAGGATCGACGGCAGGTCGACACGAGTTTTCGGGTGGTTCTTGATCGGTTGCGATGATGTAGTCTCCACCTCGCTTCTCAACCGTCATATGGAAATTTCCAGGCGCAATCCAAGCAGTACCGGGCAGAAGCCTATACCCCGGTTGTCCTTCGTGTACTTGAATTGACGAGTTCGCATTCAAACGATCGGCGAGATGCTTGGTGAATACCGGGGGCATATGCTGAACGATCACGATCGGAACTGGTAAATCAGCAGGTAGGTTTGGCAAAATTTGAACCAGCGCGTTAGGGCCTCCCGTAGAAACCCCGATCGCAATGATGTCGATCCGCGTTGGCAATTTGCGACTTCCGTCGTTAGCTGCCAAATTGTTAGAGGTTTTACTGGTTCTGGATGGGGTCGGTTCTGGTCGTTTGGCATACCATTGGCAAAGTCCTTTCACTTTGGGGATGAGCTCTTGTCGAACAGCTTGCATGGCAGCGACAACACTTCCCACGTTCGCGGGTTTGGTGACATAATCATC
>CAIXME010000715.1 GCA_903920425.1 uncultured Pirellula sp.
CAACTCCGCAAACCGCTCGCGTATGATCGGTACATCGTCCGTAATGATATTCCTCACTCCATCGTCCACCAACTTGGGCACCAAACGCGAATCGTTAACCGTCCATGCATGTATCTCAATACTCTTGGATCGAGCCCTTGCAACCACCGCTTCATTGATTCCCTTATGCGATAACATCAAGTAGTTCACTTGCAGCTTCGTTACATCTCCGAACGAAGTCGCAGAGATATAGCCAATCTCGAACGCAGGCTCCAATTGCTTTGCCAGCTGTATACTCTCATACGACTGTGAGCATATGCGGCATTGACTTACCATCCCTGACTTTTGAATCTCCGCGACTACCCTTCGCGTTAGATTCGGACCGTCGCCTGCTCCGTGCGGCTTTAACTCCACATTCAATTTGACCCGATCCTTGGCCGCAACGAGCAAATCCCGAAACAGCGGTATCCGCTCGCCTTGGCTCTCATCCGAAAACAAACGTCCCACGTCTAACTTTTGGATCTCCGCCAAAGTTGCATTACCAACTTGCTTTGCTCCTCCCCCAACTCTGGCTAAATCGGTGTCGTGCATTACCACGATCTCCAAATCCGATGTCAATTGCACATCGATCTCGGCCCAGTCGGCACCATCGGCAATTGCACGCTTGATTGCTGCGATCGTATTCTCGGGAGCATACTTTGCACCTGCTCGGTGCGCAGTAATCTGCACCCGATCTTTGATAGCCAACGTGCCACAAACCCAATACGCCCCCCAAAGCGAACAGCACATCGGAATCGCTATTCCGGCCGCCACATAATGTCCGAAACTAAGCTTCCATCGCGCTTCGACACTCCCTCTGTCTCTCCCGGCCCCACTTGATGGCAAAGCTGGCTCGTTGAGGGTGCTGTCCTCTTTCACTCCGCTTACAAATCGATACAGCGCTAATAAAGTCGTGGCGAACCCGATATTTGCAATCACACTGACGAGACCGTTGATAAACGCAGCAAACAGCAACGCAAACCCGGTGATGATGGCACTGCCGGTCAATGATGAAACGGGAATGGCCAACGTTTGCTCTAAAGCAAATTGAGTCCCGCCGAGAACAATCGATGCAAACGCAGCTTGGCCGATAAACCAAAGGACTACACATGCGATCATAGTACCGCTGTTCGCTTTGGCCAACTGGCGACTTCTCGCCAACGCCCCCAAAGGACCAACGCCACGCTCTTGCAACAAGCATGGCACGGACATCAGCCAGCGTAAATGTAGCCATGCTGCCATGAGTACAAAGCAGACCGCGATGAAACCTGCAATCCCAGCTCCCCACCAGAACTCAGCAGGTTTGAGAATGATCAATCCATTCAGATCACGCCCTGCCCACAGCCAGCGATAAACAAGTCCAATCGCAAAAACAAATGGCAATGCCATAACCAATGTGGCTGCCATCTGGATTGCACCCAATCGGACCAGACGAGGAAAGACTCCGAACGCGCGTGTCCCAAGCTCCCACCACCGGATACGACGATGGATCATCAAATGCATCAAACCGGCGATCTCCATATACAAGGTTGCCATGATGATGCTGCCGACCACACAAATCGCAACTAACCCCACAGGAGAGAGCAAGAACTGGGCTATCTCAAAGTTCCCTACCGACGCACGCCCCCAACGCTGAAGGAATACCCGCATCAACACAGCTATGAGCGGCGCGAAGATCATGACGTTCAAACACTTGAACGCAAGCGAAAAAGCAACCAAGGTCAAGACTCGTCCCTGAATCAGCTTGGATTGCAATACAACAACTCTCGCTACATTGTCCCGAATATCCATTTACCTTTTCACTTTCAAACTGTGCATGGGTACAGCAATGCCGGTGGTGATTGTACGGCAAATCGCCTTCGGGGTTATGCCTACCATCTAGGAGATAGGCATTCGTAGGATGGGATTTGGGTCGAAATCAAACAACTAGTTGACTTTCGATTCCCCGAAAGTGAAGTACCGCAATACAACTGTCACATCCCCACGCGTGAAGGACTTCGCGTTCAGGGGCGTTGACTCACACAGAGTCACCAAGCCACAGAGTCGAGATGAAATCAAAAACACGATTCCTGATATCTCTGTGGCTCTGTGTGAAAAAACACTTCATCACGAGCGCGAGCAAGATGGAAAACGCCTAGTTGCGGCTATAGATTGTGCGGAGACCAGGTACTGAATCTTGGAGGAGAATTACTCAGCTTTTGGCTTGGATGTTTTGCGAGTTGAAGCAGTGCTCCCTGCCCGTGTCGCAACAGTCGGTGCAGCGGCTTTCTTTAATGCTCGCGGGTGAGCTTTGGCGTATGCCGTCTTGAGACTTGCTGTGCTGACGTGGGTATAGATCTGAGTCGTCACCAGGCTCTTGTGCCCCAGTAGCTCTTGCACGCTGCGAATGTCCGCTCCTCGGTCCAATAGATGGGTTGCAAAACTATGGCGCAAGGTGTGGGGGGTCGTACGCGTATCCAGACCACACTCTTTGATGTACTTCTCTAACATTCTTGCGACGCTGCGGGTTGTCAACCGTTGCCCAAATTTGTTTGTAAATGTCGGTAACTCATTGGAGTCACCGTGATCCGCTCTTTTGCGAACAGCAAAATAGCGGCGCAACGCTTTTGCGGCATATTCACCGATAGCGCCCATACGCTCCTTGCGCCCTTTTCCCCGAAGCCTTACGACCCCTTCCTCAAAGTCCAAATCCCGATCATTCATTCCAACCAACTCGCTGACCCGAAGCCCCGCGCTGTATATCACTTCTAGTATGGCGATGTCTCGCAACCCCATTACGGAATTGGCATCGGGCGTGTTGAGTAACTGCTGGATCTCGTCGCCTGACAAAAAGTGGGGCAGTTTGCGCTGGCCTCTTGGATTTCGCAGCGGCTTGGCAGGATTGGTGTCGGCCATTTGTTGCCGCTGCGCAAAGCGATAAAAACTGCGGAGCGAAGCAAGCTTTCGAGAAATACTCGTTCGAGCATACCCCGCATCATGAAGTGCTGAGACATACCCCCTCAATGCGCTGGCATCGACTTCACGAGGCAATACCTTTTTCGTTCCCTCGTCCGTCAAGAAATCGGCCAAGTCCATCAAATCCTCACGATACGATTTAATGGTTAGATCGGATGCATTGCGTTCCACATCCAAGTACCGAAGAAACTGACCTATTTCAGCGTGCATCCCTGTGTATCTCCCGTTCAATCCACAAAAACGCAACGTTCGGAACCAACCTCCATCCGCTGCGATCGGACCGTTAAGTGTACACTGCAAAAAGTTGTTGGCGGGCCCAAGGGGAATTATTCAGGCTAAAGGCGTACTGCTTACTCCTTTACTCCCATCAAGTCCAAGATTCCATTTACGATCGCCAATGGGTGCGGTGGGCATCCAGCCACATAAAGTTGTGGCTCAAATTTGCCTAGAAAAGAGCGATCCAGCACTGGAGATGGCTCAAAAGTCCCGCCCGAAATAGCACATGCGCCTGCAGCGATCACGAATTTGGGATCGGGCATTCCTTCGTAACAAAGCGCAAGCGCCTCGGCCATGTTGGTACTGATCGGGCCACTTAGGATCAAGCCGTCGGCATGTCTCGGAGATGCCACCACATCGATTCCGTACCTACCCATGTCGAAGTTCACATTCGACATGGCATTGATCTCCAGCTCGCAGCCATTGCATCCGCCAGCCGATACGGAACGAAGCTTCAGCGACCGCCCGAATAGGGATTTGATTTCCTTGGATGCGGTTACGGGATCGAGAACCCTGCCTTCCCGTAAAACCAGTCCCTCACGCGTATTGGAGGCCATGCGGTATCCGGCTGAAAACGTTACCTTGTTCGTCGGGCAAACGCGAGCGCATTCATCGCAAAAGACACATTTGCCCAGATCCAACGAAAAGGGATCAAGCTGAATTGCACTCGTTGGGCAGCCGGAAACGCATTCCGAGCAACCCGAGTTACATACCACGTTGGAAATCACAGGCAATCCACGAAAACCAACGGGGTTAGCCGTACGCACATCCGGAACAAACTGTTTCCCCTGGGCTGAGCGTACAGAGAATGCATCAAGCAAGTTTTTCATCGTAGTTCTTGTTTCGAGATAGACTCATGAATTCTGGGAATTGAACGCTTGCGGAATAGCCTATAGGTCATTGCCGCAGTAGGACAAATCAAAGCTCTTGTTGCAAATAGGAAAATCATAAATGGCGTTATTCTTGACCGCTTGAGCAAGACCAAACCAATTCCGCAGCGATGGATCTTGTAGCTTGTAATGAGCTATCGCGCCTTTTGAGTCCGTTTGGATGAAGTGAATCACCTCTCCTCGCCAACCTTCTTCGACGGATGCTACCTCGGCATTGGGTCTGGCTGTAGCTTTGCATGGCCCCTCTGCTTCCACGTCTGGAATCGTATCAATCGCTTGCAGAATCCATTTTGTTGACTCTTCAATTTCACGAATACGGACCAAGCCGCGTGCCCAGCAGTCCCCGGATGGTTCTACACTGATAGGAATAGGCAAGCTTGCGTATGCACCACCTTGCAATTCATGACGCAGATCGCGAGACAACCCCGATGCTCGCCCAGACATACCGACAAGGCCAATTTCCTTGGCTATCTCGGTTGTTACGACCCCTGTGGTGCATAATCGGTGACGAACCGTTCTGGAATTCTGAAAGAGCCGGTTGATGGTGGCGATGTCTTTGGTCAGCAGACCGAGACTCTTGCGAATATCCTCTTTCTGAGCCTGTTTCAATGCAAATCTCAATTGCCCAGGTCGAAACCAACTGCGTCCAAACCTGCTTCCACTCAATCGCATCGATAAATTGATGACGGTGGTACGCAAACGACCATATGTTGAACTGCCTGGCAGAAATGCAACATCCGTTGCCAGTCCACCTAGCCCGACGAGATGCATGGCAATCCGCTCCAATTCCAAAGCCACGCTCCGAACCACTTCTACATGCGGATTGACCTCGATCCCGCATAAA
>CAIXME010000716.1 GCA_903920425.1 uncultured Pirellula sp.
CACTGCAACGTAGGCACCATCGGTCACATCGACCACGGCAAGACGACGACACCGGGTGCATTGCTAGCAGTGCAGGCAGCAAAGGGACTGGCACAGCCCAAGTCTTATGCTGATATTGCCAAGGGTGGTACAGTTCGGGACGCGACCAAGACAGTTACGATTGCAGCATCGCACGTTGAGTACGAGTCGGAAACACGACACTACGCTCACATTGACTGCCCAGGTCACGCTGACTTTATTAAGAACATGATCACCGGTGCGGCACAGAT
Source organism: uncultured Pirellula sp. (assembly GCA_903920425.1). Classification (GTDB taxonomy): domain Bacteria; phylum Planctomycetota; class Planctomycetia; order Pirellulales; family Pirellulaceae; genus JBKCUI01. The sequence continues at coordinate 270 of CAIXME010000716.1, forward strand.
GGACGGCGCGATCCTCGTCGTTAGTGCAGCAGACGGTCCAATGCCACAAACCAAGGAACACGTACTCTTGGCACGTCAGGTTGGCGTTCCAGCGATCGTTGTGTTCTTGAACAAGTGCGATTTGGTCGACGACGAAGAGTTGCTCGAATTGGTTGAATTGGAAATCCGCGAGCTATTGAGCAAGTATGGATTCCCAGGCGAAGAAACCCCGATCACTCGCGGAAACGCAAAGGCTGCATACGACAAACCTGCAGACCCAGTTGCTAGCAAGTGCATTTCGGACCTGATCGCAACGATTGATGCGTTCGTTCCGCAACCAACTCGCGAAGAAGACAAGCCTTTCTTGATGGCAGTTGAAGACGTTTTCTCGATCGAAGGTCGTGGAACGGTTGCTACTGGTCGTATCGAGCGTGGTGTGATCAAGGTTGGTGAAGAAGTCGAAATCATCGGCTTGATGGAAGAAAAGAAGAAGACGACGGTAACTGGCGTTGAGCAGTTCCGTAAGGAAATGAAAGAAGGCAAGGCTGGTGACAACGTCGGTTGCTTGCTTCGCGGTGTACGCCGTGAAGACATCGAGCGCGGACAAGTTTTGGCCAAGCCAAACTCCATCACCCCGCACAAGAAGTTTGACGCAGAAGTTTACTGCTTGAGCAAAGACGAAGGCGGACGCCACACACCGTTCTTCTCCGGCTATCGCCCACAGTTCTACTTCCGCACAACAGACGTGACCGGAACAGCGAACTTGACCGACGCTGAAATGTGCATGCCTGGCGATAACGTTCGCTTGGTTGTTGAACTTCAGAAGACCGTTGCGATTGACGAAGGCGTTCGTTTTGCTATCCGCGAAGGCGGCAAGACGGTAGGTTCCGGCGTTGTAGTTAAGATCATCGAGTAGTAGCAAGATTGGTGGCGATCGCTATACTGCGGTTGCGCTGATCCATTAGAATACTTTCAAGCGACCACTGGGAAACCAGATCGCTTGAAAAGGGCCAGAGGTTGCTACCGGGTAGTCGGTAGCAAACTTGTACTAGGGGTGTAGCTCAACTGGCAGAGCACCGGTTTCCAAAACCGGGGGTTGCGGGTTCGATTCCTGCCGCCCCTGCTAACGATTTGTCGATTTGTCCTTCGTAGAAAAAGCATGGCAACTGTATCCGAAGAATCAGCATCCGGCCGCAGTCTCCTCCAGGAGCTGTTTGCAGGATCGCTTTACAAGCAACGTCAGGGGCGGATTGTCCGTCAGCTTACTTGCTTGGCGATGTGGCTGACATTGTGGCTAGGTGGTTGGCAATTTTACGAAGTGTTGAATTCCGGCGTGTACGGAATCAACAACTGGGCGTCGTTTCGCTACATAGCGATTCTCGGCCCAGCCTTGATGATCGGCTTGGGGATGTGGTTTGCTTTTCGTGTTGTCAATTGGCCAAAATTTGCTGATTTTTTGATCAGCGTTGAGGCTGAAATGACAAAGGTCTCGTGGCCGACGAAAACTGAGCTTTACAGAGCGTCCATGGTCGTTATATTCACGATGGCATTCATGGCAGTCTTGTTGTTTGCATACGATTTAGTTTGGCAGGCGATTTTTGACTTCCTTGGAGTGAGTTAGAGGCTACGGCACACGCTGTAGCGTAGACACTTTTTTTGTAGGCTGGGTCGTTGGCTAACCGCCACGCTCCCCAACAAGCCAGGAGAACGGCAAGCAATTCGGTAATCTTTGACACTTCGGTGTGACTGTTTGCAGGATTGGTTTGGTTGTTCGTCAGGACTGGCGCTAGGTTTTCGAGTGAACATTTCCGCAGAACCCACAGCTGAATCGGCCGACGCAGGAGAAATGCGTTGGTACATTTTAAAGGTTCAGTTCAACCGCGAAGATACAATTCGCGAAGCACTGGAGAAACGAATACGTTTGTCCAGTCTGAAGTCTATGTTTGGCGACATTCTGGTCCCAACCGAAGACATCGTGGAATTTACACGAGCCGGTAAGCGCCGAGTAGTAAAGCGCAAACTCTATCCAGGTTACTTGGTGATCCGCATGATCATCAATGACGATACCTGGTTCTTGGTCCGAGAGACCAATGGAGTGGGTGATTTTACCGGTTCCTATGGTAAGCCAACTCCCATGTCCGACGCTGATGTCGAGCGGATCATGAAGATGGCGTATCCCGATGCCGATGACGAGCAAGTGCCAAAAACAACCATTCCGTTCCGATCTGGCGATCGAGTACGAGTCAAGGAAGGCAACTTCCAAAGCCTCGAAGGCGATGTGGATCGAATCGACGAAGCCAACGGAAGAGTGACAGTAATCATCAATATCTTTGGTCGCAGCACACCAGTTGAGCTCGACCACTGGCAAATTGAGTCTCTCTAAGGTTGTTGGATTCTAGCTTTTCCCGCATACCTTGGTATTCGGTAGAACGTTAGCGGCATTTCTTGAGGGCAAACAATATCGGTTTTCAGTAGGGTACTGAGATCCACATTTAATAATCGGTGACAAGAGCGGACACAAGGTTCACTTACAATGGCCAAGCAAGTCGTAGGACAAGCGAAGTTTCAGGTTCCGGGGGGCAAAGCAACACCAGCTCCTCCAGTCGGTACTTCGCTCGGTAAGTTCGGTATTAACCTGGGGCAATTCGTTTCCCAGTTTAACGATCGGACCAAAGAGTTTAATGGAACCCCGATTCCAGTCGTGGTAACGGTTTATTCTGATCGTAGTTTTGAGTTCGTAACCAAGAGCCCTCCGGCTTCTGCGTTGCTCAAGATTGCTGCAGGAATTGCAAGCGGATCAGGTGAGCCGCACAAGACAAAGGTAGGCAAGGTGACGGCCGCACAAGTTGAAGACATCTGTAAAAAGAAGATGGCTGACTTGAACGCTCGCGATCTCGAACATGCTCGTCGCATGATTGAGGGCACCGCCCGCAGTATGGGTATCGAGGTTGTAGGTTAATCGAGGGGAGCAGGCGTAACGATGGTCAAACCAACGAAAGCTATGAAGGCTATGCTCGCCAAAGCACCGGGCAAAGACCCGATGCCACTGCAGCAGGCTGTTGAGCTACTGAAGAAATTTTCTGGTCGCAAGTTCGACCAAACAATCGAAATCCACATGAACCTGGGTATCGATCCAACGCAAGCCGATCAATTGGTCCGCGGTTCCGTTGTGTTGCCACACGGTATCGGACGAGTGCAACGCGTCGTCGTGTTCGCTCGCGGCGATCAAGCGAAGGTCGCTGAAGAAGCGGGTGCGGATGTCGTTGGTGCAGAAGAATTGTCCAAGAAGATCAAAGATGGTTTTCTTGACTTCGACGTGTGTATCGCGACCCCGGACATGATGGGCTTGGTCGGTCCACTCGGTAAGGTGCTTGGTCCTCGCGGATTGATGCCATCGCCACGAGCCGGAACCGTTACCACCGACGTCGCTCGCGTCGTCAAAGAATATAAAGCTGGTAAAGTAGAGTTTCGGAATGACAAGGGCGCGAACATTCACGCGGTTGTCGGGAAGATGAGCTTCGACGTTACCAAGTTGGTTGAGAACACAGCCGCGTTCATCGCGTTTGTTCAGTCGCTCAAGCCGAACACCGTGAAGGGTAGTTACATCAAGTCGATCGCCATTTGTGCGACGATGTCCCCAAGCATTCGCGTATCTGCGTAAGGAAGGTTCTCATGAGCAAGCTAGTCAAAAGACTCGTTTCACGCGATATTTCGAATCGACTGGACGGGGTAAATGATGCGATCCTCGCCAACATTGTTGGTATGACAGGTGAGCAAAATTACAACATTCGAAAGGCGCTTCGTGATAGCGGCGTCACAATCATGGTCGTAAAGCGAACCATGGCTGCACGCGCTACCGAAGGATCGTCTCTTCGACCTGCGTTTGATAATCAAGCGGGAAGCATGGCCGTAATTTGGGGATGCGAAGATTTCGTCGCGTTGGCCAAGTTGATCACCAAGATGGAGATCTCGGGCAAGTTTCCGAAGTTTGAAATCAAAGGCGGTGTAATGGATGGTGATGGGTTAACTGCAGATCAAGTAAAGAAGATCAGCAAGTGGCCAAGTCGCCAAGAACAGATTTCGATGTTGGTTGGTCAAATTCTCTCGCCAGGTGCAACCCTGTCGGGCCAATTGGTCGGTCCTGCTCGCAAGATCGCTGGTCAGGTCAAGAAGATGATCGAAGACCGAGAAGAAGGAACAGATGCTGCCGAGTCATCCTCGGCTGCGGAATAGGTGTAAGTGTCGAACAGCCGGTTTAAAAACTTTCTCGCCGGTCGTTTTTAGTTTTTTTCGTTTCCAAGCATGAGGATGGTAGATTATGTCCGAGTCAGCAACCGCTTTCGCGGAAGAGATCAAGACCCTAGGCGAGAAGATCGTCGGTTTGACTCTAAAGCAAGCCAAAGAATTGAGTGATTACCTTAAGGAAGTCCACGGCATTGAAGCTGCCGCTGGTGGCGCTGTTATGATGGCAGCACCATCTGACGCTCCAGCAGCAGTCGCAGTTGTCCAAACCGAATTTGACGTTGTTATGTCATCGTTCGGCGACAAGAAGCTCGACGTTGTTAAGGTTGTCAAGAACTTGACCGGTTTGTCCTTGATGGACGCCAAGAAGTTGGTCGAAGGCGTTCCAGCCAAGATCAAGGAAGGCGCTTCCAAGGAAGATGCCGAGAAGATCAAGAAGGAACTCACCGAAGCAGGCGCAACTGTCGAACTCAAGTAGTTTGATATTCGCTTTCGAATTCAAAAGGGCATGTCTAAACGACGTGCCCTTTTTTGTTTTCCTGCCGCGGAGTTTTTTCCGAAGGTTGCCTTCAGCAATATCTTTCTCAACAGTTCAACGCAGCGACTTGGGAACACTGTGGTTTTCCCGTACGGCTGCTTCTACCTGACTGTCCCCTCTATCCGATTCAAGAAACCGGCGCGCATGTACTTGAAGCTCTATTTCGGATAACCTTATAGGAACGAGTTTGTTTGGACCAAAGGATTTTTCACTCCAAATCAAAGCTGATTTTACTATATGGTACGCACGATCAACTTTCTCATTTCGCTGGTTGTGCTTTCAGGGCTTGGATATGCCCAGCAACCGGTTCTGCAGACCGAGGCGGTACTTGGAGAGCCATACGGTGTCGCCCGATTGCTCATCCCGGCAGGCCAAATCGTATCCACCGAGTCGTTGAGGATACTCGTGAGCGATCAGGACGGAAGGGTAATGTTCCCTGCCGTGGACGTATTGACGAGCGAGCCGCCGCAAGTCGTCGTGGCACAACCTGGAGATCGCCCGCGTATCGGGAACGGTGCACTGATCAAAAGGATTCGCAGCGCCATCGAGAACGCGAAAGAACAGATCGACCCGCTGGAGTTAGTGCGAGTCCAGTTCCTGTTTCGCGGCACCGATCCCTTTCAGGTAACCTTGGACGGAGACTTTAAATCAGTTCTGGAAGTCCGCCCAGTCAAGGACAACGGCATGCCGGCATCTATTCAGGCGCAGGCAAGTGTTCCGAACGCACCTAACATTCCTACCTCGCGGTATCAAGCTTTGCTGGCATCCTGGTGGGATGGCTATGTCCAGCAAGCGAAGCGGCAAATAGAGCGGAGCGATTATCCAACCATTGTTGAGAACTATCTCGTTCACATGTTGGCATATCGTTACGGGTTTGCATTGCCGGATTTGGTGAAGAGCGAAAAGGCAGCACGAAAAAGGCAAGAGGATCCGTTGCCTACGTTGGCATTGGTCGCTGGGGTAGAGGGGCTTCGTGCTGAGATTCACCAAGAATCATTGCGAGCGGTGGACGCGTCCGATTTACGGATGGTTCCGCCACCGTCCGCCCCGCGGTGGCTTGACGTGCCATCTCCAGATACACCGGAGAACTTGCCGATCGAATCGATTTCGAAAGTGGTACCGCCTGAGTGCTACTACCTCCGGTTCGCGACCTTTTCCAACTACCTCTGGTTTCAGCAGCTGAGCGAGACGCGGGGCGGAGATTTGGCGCAGATGGCGATATTGCGAGGATTCAATTACGAAACGAATCGCCGAATGGAACGGCTGCTGAACACCAAGACCACGGTGGTTGCCAAGCTCTTTGGAGATTCCATCATTGCCGACATGGCGATCATTGGCGAGGACCTTTATTTGCAAGAAGGCCCTTCGCTCGGCGTCATTTTCGAAGCCAAAAATGCAGCATTGCTCAAATCGTCGCTGGGACAAGAGCGAGCGGCAGCCGCAAAACAACTTGCAAACATCGGCTGCAAGTTAGAGAACGTGGAGATCGAGGGGACGAACGTCTCCTTGTTGAGCACTCCGGACAATCAGGTGCGATCATTTATGGTCGAGCATGGCCAATTTATCTTCTTGACCACGAGTCGCCAATTGGTTGCGAGATTCTTGCAAGTGAGTCGCGGCTCGCCCTCTCTGGGAGAATCCAGGGCATTTCGCTTTGCCAGATTGATGATGCCGCTTGAGAACCAGTACGACATCTTTGTGTACTTGTCCTCGGAATTTTTTCGAAACCTGGTGTCTCCGAAGTATCAGATTGAATTGCGACGACGTCTTAAAGCGGTGGCCGCTATCGAGATCGCCGAGATGGCTAGCTTGACCGCATTCGCCGAAACCGGGGTCGAAGTAAAGAACCCGAGCATAGAGAAACTCGTGAAGGATGGTTATTTGCCATCTTCGTTTGAGGTCCGAGTGGATGGCTCGCAAACTCTTTCGTACGCCGGGGCATGGAATGACTCTTTGCGTGGCAAGCGTGGTAGTTTTTTGCCCATCGCCGATGTTGAACTCGTTGAATGTTCCCAAGAGGAAGCCGATGCGTATCGCGTTCAAGCGAGTTTCTATGCGACCCAGTGGCAGCAAACGGATCCGCTCATGGTCGGTATTAGACGATTTGCTAGGGAAAACAACGATCCAGTCGAACGCCTTGCAATCGAAGCGTACATTGCTCCGCTAGGAAGGGAAAAGTACGGATGGCTATCTAGCATGCTGGCCCCGCCTGTACGTACGCAAATCGAGTTGCCACCCGATGATGTGATCAATGTTCAGGTGCACATGGCGGGACAATCGATGGGACGAGCCTATTCGCCTGATCACGTTATGTTTGCAGGTCTCAAGGATATGGTGCCACCGGTACCGGGCGAGACCAAAGGACTACTGGCAGTGCTGAGGACTTTGCAATCCTTGCCCGCATATCTCGGTGGTTGGCCGCAGCCTGGTTACTTGGATAGGCTGCCACTGGGCTTGGGTGGTGGGCCCCCGGATGCACTTGGGTTTTCGAAGTTGCTCTTGGGCGGATGGCGATGGCAGTCCGGCGGCTTCAGCGTGTTGTCTTTTGATCGGTCGATCCTTGAGAACTGCGCGATGTACCTGAGGCCCGTGCCCGCAGAAGATTTTGCTCAAGGACGGCTCAAAATTGGAGACTTGGACAAAAGCAGGTTGTCGGCATGGTTCAATACCTATTGGTTCCGAAGGGCGGCGCAAACCACACGCGGAAATCTGATGCTTTTGGATTCCTTGCAGGAGCAACTCAAAGTGCCAGCGGACCAAGCTCTCTCGACAGCCGAGCGACTGTTGGACGCCAAACTGCAATGCTCGCTTGGCGGTACCTACGTTTTGCAAGATAGCCCTGACCACACGGCGAAATCGTGGACTACGACGGCTTGGCCAGACAAAATCGTGATGATGCCCAGCCCCACTGGAATGCCCAGAGCTATCCGTGGATTTGACTCAACCAAAAGCTTGCCACCAGAAAACTACAAAGCCCCATGGTTGGAATGGTTTCGCGGAGCCAAGTTCCATTTGACTCAGTTACCAGAGCGATTGGTAGTTGTGGGGACGGTGGACATCGAGCCCGTTCCCGTCAAGGCAACCGACAATACAACGCCTGCGAACGATGCTGCCAGCGCTGCATTGCCCAAGATGAATATGGATCTGTTCAGCTTGCCTTTTCAATTTTTTCAAGGCGACAAACCTAAGCACGACAAAGCCAAAGAACCAGGCAAAGAGAACAAGGCTCCTGAATCGCGAAAGAGTTTCTGATGTCGTCGACAAAATTGATCATTGGGATCGACGAAGCGGGATACGGTCCGAATATGGGGCCACTTGTAATAGCAGGCACAGCATGGCGTGTCTCAGAAAACTACGACGCAGTTGGCATGTCAAATGACCTAGATCCTGAATTCCAAGCGAAACCGCTGCGGTCAAATTCCAAGCATATTCCCATTGGGGATTCCAAGAAGATCAATAAAGATCGGTATGCGGACGAAGGTTTGGAATTGGGGGTGCGATTCTTGTTCCATTTGCAAGAACCAAAATTTGATGTCGAAATAGGAGCCTGTTTAAAATCGATCGCGGAATTGGACGCTGAGCGGATTGAGGCCGTTGCTTGGTTTGCGGAACCGGTCGCATCTAGCTCCAAATGGCGACAGGTCGTCGAATCGCCCGAGGTGTACTTTGCACCAGCGATATCCAAATTGGATGAGACCGAATTGTGTTTTGTTGGGATGCGGATGCGCGTTATCGACGAGATCGAATTCAATCGGGAACTTGAGCAAACCAATAACAAGTCGACGATTCTGAGCGAGACATCTTTGCGCTTGGTGCGAACCATCATCGATCAGTTCGCGGAAGCGGGCGAAACGATTGAGGTCTTTTGCGATAAACACGGGGGACGCAACCGGTATCAAGGTGTCTTGTCACATTGCTTTGATCAACAGTGGTTCACAATCGATACGGAGGGCCGAGATCTCAGTCGTTACCACGGGGAATGGCATGGCCACCCGATCCGTATTCAATTCAAAGTAGAGGGTGACTCTCTTTTTCCTTCTGCGGCAGCGTCGATCGTAGCCAAGTGGACACGTGAAGAATTGATGCGCCGGCTAAACCAGTTTTGGCAGAAAAGCACGGCATCGTTGAATTTGGGCTTGGAGCCCACCGCAGGCTACTACGTGGATGCGAATCGATTTGCAATGCAGATTCAACCGGCAGCCAATTCGTTGCAACTAGATCGCAATTTATGGTGGCGCAAAAAGTAACAAGCCTCGGATTGGTAGTGTCCGCTTTGCAGGCACTGGTCCAATCCGAGGCTTGTCGCGTATCTATCCTGAGATCAACTCAGTATTGGGAACGATAGTTTGGGCGGATTAGCAAATCACGACTCTCTCGAGGGCGTGCGCCTTGCCGTCCATTCGACTAGGGACGATCTTCCTTGAGGCTGCGGAGTTCAGCCGGTTGGATGTGATTCGCTTTGCGATTTTCACGTTTGATCGCCTCATAGACTTCCTGTCTGTGAACAGGAATATCGTTAGGGGCTTCGATACCAAGCCGCACTTTATCCCCACGAATGTCCACGATCGTAATGACAACATCATCACCGATCATGATGCTTTCGTCTCGATGACGCGAGAGTACAAGCATTGGAGACTCCTTTTCTTCGTTTAGGTTGCATCCAGTGCAACAGGGTTGGGTCTAAACAAGTGGGCTGCACCGAGGATCGAACTATTCATCCAACACCTCGGCACGCCCTGAGTATCGGCGAAGGAATGCTGTCCATTGAAACAGAGAGATTGCTTTCCGTGAGAACCTCCTGTTCTGTCTTTAACGACACGCAACCATCTTTTCCGCAATTCATTTCCAGCTTGTGACCGCGAGATGCAAAATCGTGTTCTTGTACTGAACTCGGGGCAAACCGGTGGCTATCGATGCAACGGAATCTCTGTTGCGATCATCTCACTCCTGCCAGTCAACTCTGTTCGCGCTAGAGAGAATGTATACAGAGCCGACATCGGAAGCAGTCAGGGGGGCCGCCTATAACGTACGAAACGTAAAGTCCGGTTGTGCACGCCAAGACTACGCCCATCCTAGCGTTTTACTAACCGTCAAGCTTTAACATAAACTGGAACCAAGGTAGGGTTCGATAGCAAAGGTCGACAGAGTGAATTCGGTACGCAAACTCCATATTTGCCCCGACTCCAACATTCCCTCTTTACCGTGTGTCTTTGTCCGATCTCCCCAATCCTAGAAGTCATCCACCGTGAAACGCCGGTACCCATCGCATCTTCGACTGCATGTCGAGGACTCAGCTAGCAGCGCGCCTTCGAGCGATCGTCCACGCACCCAAACACAGGCGGGGCTTGCAGCTTACGACGAAATCCAGGGATTGCTCAAATCATTCACAGAGGCCACCAGCTGGGCCGTGAGTGAACGAGCGAAGCCCGCGGAAAACAAGAAGAGGGTGCCATCTCCCCATCTCCCTTCATCGGGTTTGAGCAAACGGTGGCGTTTGATTGAAACGATTGTGCAGGATGGAGTGCTGGATGCAATCGACGTCACAGAAATCCCTTGCGTCCCCATGGATCGAGCTCAGCAATTGCTTGTAGCGATCGAGCGTCTGGTCGAGCGATTGGACATTGCCGAGGAAAGAGTAAGGCTCCAAGAGGCGGAACTCGCGACGGCAGTTGGGGTAACAAGTCACTCCGACAGACAACGCGAGACAGCCGACAGACTAGAATCCATTTTGGATAGCGTGAGCCGTTCGATCGGCGCCGTTGCCGGAGCGATCTATTTGCTGGACGATGATACCTCCACGCTCAAAATGCGTTCTTGCATCGGCCTACCCAAGAGCCGTTTGACCGCCCCGCCACGGGAATTGCGTGGTTCGCTCGCTGATTTGGAAGCGTTGCTCGGAAATGCCGTTCTGTTGAGCGATATTGAGATGATGCCCGATTGGCCTAGCCCTGAAGCGTTTGCATCGGCGCTCGTTGTTCCCATCGGCTCTAGCACGATGCCCCATGGAACCATGTGGTTTTGGTCTGAGAAGACGCGAGGCTATAGCGCAACCGAAATAGAGGTCGCGAACCTAGCCGCTGGACGTGTGATGAGTGAAATCGAGCAATCGATTCTAGGACAAGAGGTGCATCAATCTCGCGTGATCCAAAAGCAAATGGATACCGCGAGCTTGACCCAAGCCAGCATGCTCCCCGACAGTCAAATTCTGCATGAAGACTTTGACGTGAATGGTTGGACGTTCCAAAACGGCAGCATCGGAGGTGGATTCCATCATTGGGACGTTAATCCGAATGAGATGATGACCGTTTCCCTGGGAAATGCGACCCAACAAGGACCAGATGGGGCCATCGTTTCAACAGGCATCCAGTCGATTGTGCGCAACCTATGGAAAGGGAACCAAAACCCGTTGTCCATCATGCGTTCGGTAAACGATACGATGTGGAGCATGCAAGAAGCCGACTGGACTGCGTCGATGAGCTTGATCCAAATCAACCCTGTAACCGGTTATGGATCGATATGTAGCGCTGGCGATATCCAATCCTTTATCATATCGCATCGCGGTTTCCGACCGATTGGCACCCAAAGTCCTCGCGTGGCGGAACATCCCGATACGTTGTTCGCAAGCAACCGATTCAACTTGCAGCCGGGGGAAATTCTTCTTGCATTCTCATCGA
>CAIXME010000717.1 GCA_903920425.1 uncultured Pirellula sp.
CGATGGAAGGCTTTTGCTACCGGAAAGTGATTCATTGGATGGGATGATTTACCCATCCGTGAAATCTGTGCAATCCGTGGTTGATATGTTTTAACCACGGATGGCACCGATGGCTCGGATGAATACGATCGGTTCTCGGCATCCTTCGTGGTAAGATGATCTCCCCTATCTGCGACCAGCAGAATCAAGATAGGCACCACGAAGAACACGATGAACACGAAGATAAGACTCTAAGATCTATCTAGTTCGCAGTCGAACGGCAAAATCCATCCGTGAAATCTGCGTAATCCGTGGTTGAACTCTTTTAACCACGGATGGCACCGATGGCTCGGATGAATGCGAGCGGTTCTCGGTATCCTTCGTGGTGAAAAATCCATGCCGGCTTGGTTTGTATGCAGGAAGCAATTGAAAATCCATCCGTGAAGTCTGTGTAATCCGTGGTTGAACTCTTTTAACCACCGATGGCTGGGAGGAATACTTTTTTCAACTCAGAGCTTTGATCAAGTAGGCGTACGCGCGAGCGTAGATATCGCGTTCTTTGCTTGCGCGAGGACCTGCTATGTTTAGCGTTTGTATCTGATGCTCCTGGATCCAATTTCTGAGTCGATCCAAACGCCCAGGATGAGACAATCGAATTTTCATGCAAGGCCGCTGCAGCTTCTCCGCACAGCGAACCGTCAGTAAACTGCCGCCCTGCAAAACGGCTCCGTACAAAACAAGCGTCCCATCCGAATCGATTACGTTTTGCTTGGTGCGTTCCGTGTATTCGCGAGAACTCCACTCCGTCATCAAATACTGACTGGGAATGCGGCCGTCTTCGGCGATTCGGCCTAGTGGGCACCAGCCACCATGCGGAATCCCCAAAGCCATCGCTGCGTCCAATGCAGCTCGATCGACACCTGTTTGCCCCCCCGAAACAATACGAACCAATCGACTCGGCAGCTCCCGAGCCGTTTCCTGGGCATGACTCCGTTTGGCAGGTCGATCGATTGGTGTTTCTATGGTTCTAACCCAACATTGGATCCACATGTACGGGCTGCAACGATTAATCCAACCGCGCTTGCTCGATAAGAGGCAACGATTATGTAATTCTCAACGCACCTGTGCAAGTTAGGGGATACGTTTCCTAGGATCGTTTTTCCAACACGCCCCGCCCCCAAATTTGTTGAATTCCCCACTGAGTCGAAGCTATGAAACCTGCTTTCGGAATTTGCGCTAATCCCGTTCCAAAGAATACCCGCATTGCTATCTTGGCCGTTTCGGTCCTTTCGCTCTCCGTCGGGTTGGGAATGACGCCGAATAACTCCGCTGGCAAAGTGGACCCTCGCGACCAAAATTGGCAAGTTGCAATCGATCCACATAAAGTGATTGGATACCAGAGCTGCGAGAAATGCCACGCTCCCGAAGTTCAAACGTGGAAGCGAACACCTCACCATGAAACGTTCCAGACGCTGCACCGAAAACCAGAGGCACAGCAGATCGCCAGCAAGCTTGGGATCAGCAATTTCAAAAGCGAGTCGAACTGTATCCAATGCCACTACACGATGGACCAAGTCGACAATCGATTGGAAGCTATCGCGGGAATATCATGCGAATCATGCCACGGTGCAGCCCAGGATTGGGTCGCCATCCACAACGACTACGGCGGACCCAATGTTACCCGATCTCAAGAAACTCCCGAACATCGTAGCCAACGCTTTATCACTAGCATCAACAAAGGGATGCGAAACCCGGTCAATGTCTACCTTGTTGCCCAAAGCTGCTATCGATGCCATACCGTGCCTGACGAAAAACTAGTCAACGTGGGCGGACATAATGCAGGTAGCCTCGACTTTGAACTGGTCAGCTGGTCGCAAGGCACCATTCGTCATAACTTTGTTCGAACCGACGGTAAAGCCAACGCAGAGGAAACACCTGCTCGTTTGCGTTCCATGTTCATCGCTGGGATGATCGCTGACCTCGAATTTAGTATGCGTGCGACATCCACCGCAACCGAAAAAGCAACGTTCGGCATCACCTCAGCACAACGAACCGCTCGATCCTTGGAACGACTCAAATCGGCCCAAGCCAAACTGAGCCATCCTATCCTAGATGAAACGATCAAGATCGCTTCGTCTGTTGCTCTCAAGCTGAATAACCGTGAGCAATTGGAACAAGCTGCAAATCAGATACACGAACTAGGAGTTCGCTTTGGAGCGACCGTCCGAGGTGACGAACTCTCTGCGATTGATCCTTTTATTCCAGCGAAAAACAAATGGAAGTAACGACACGGACGACCAGATCGATCGGAAATAGTCGCACACGGCATAACTCGTTCGAGTGCGATTCCGAAGCCATGGATGCAATCCTGGGTATACGAAGCCTGGGCGAGAGACATCTTCGTATCGATCAACGCGAGACAGGAGCTCCCCAATCGAGGCAGAGCAAGCCGCTTGTGTATGCTCCGATCGAACTCGTGTTGCAGGCAAGACCTGCCTTCCCTGTTCCGGCCGAGCAGCCAGTTCCAACCAATCAGCCAAACGCCAAGGAACAGCGGGACCGCCTGCTGGTATTGGAGTCAGCATGGTATGATGCGTCAGAGAAGGCCGCGAGTGCGGCCGAAGAATTATTGTCTCTGTACGAACATCATCAACAGCAATGGCTTTCGAGTCCCACCCCCTAGAATTGTCGAACTTGGACCCGATCCAAAGTGTGCTCATCATTGGCGCTGGATGGACGGGGCGACAAATTGCCGGCCAAATGGCAGCCCATGGTGTGCAAGTCCTGTTGGTGGACAACAGCGACGCTGCACTGCATCAATCGGTTCGCTGGATCGAGGGACAGCGAGAGACCTTTCAAGAACAAGGTTTCTGGCCGAGCGTTTCCAGCGAGGAGTTGTCCCAGCGAGTCCATACAGCCAATTCTCTGGATTACATTTCCGAACCCGTTGATCTCGTTTTGGAATCGGTGACCGAACAGTTCTCGCTCAAGCGACGTATTATCCAGACTTACTCCAAGCGATTCGCAGCGCCGACAATTCTCGCTTCGAATAGTTCCTACTTCACTCCGTCGATGATGCAACCGCACGCGGTATCGCCAGAGCGCTTTGCAAACTTTCATTTCCATGTTCCTATATGGAGAGCCACACTGGTCGATGTGGTCCCAGGCCCCCTCACGCACGAATCAACGCTACAGCGACTCTCCGATTTGGCGACGCGTATCGGACAAACCCCTCTCGTACAGCGCGTCGAAAACCCGGGTTACGTTTTCAATTGGATGCTGCGATCGATGTTGCAATCCGCGCTCCAACTTGTTGAACGAGGTGTCGCCAAGCCAGAAGATATTGATATGGCTTGGAAAAAAGTAACCAGCATGCCCATCGGCCCCTTCGGCATGATGGATCAAATCGGTATCGATCTTATACATCAGACGATGTCACACGCGAGGTTCGTAGACGGTGACGCAGTCTGGCAACCGCTCATCGATATTTTGCAACCTTACATCGATGCACAAAAGCTGGGCGTCAAAACCGGACAAGGTTTCTTTGACTACGAGATCTAGATCGAACGGGTAATGGGCGATAACGCTGAACCCGATTCACAAGCGGGTCGAACCCGTCAGGGACCGAGCACCAGAAGCAACATCTAGAAAGAGAATGCAGGTTGCTCACGCTCGATACATGCAGGCTTAGCCAAGCTCTGGGAACGCGTCTCGATTCGCGATGCGGCTGATGAGCGTTTTGGTCCTTAGCACGAAATCCGATTTGTAGTTTGCTACCTGTTGCTCGGTGATACCGAGAGCTTCGGCTGTTTCTTTGTTGCTACTGCCAGCGACAAACAACAGCTCCATGCACTTTAACTTTTGCCAATCCGCTTTGGATTGCCA
>CAIXME010000718.1 GCA_903920425.1 uncultured Pirellula sp.
CCTACCATTGCTAGTAGCCAGTTCGAGCGACCCTGTTGAGTTGAGAACTTCTATTTGACCATTGGAGGTTTTTGCGACGATGGCGGCCAGACTATCTTTGGTCTTGATGGTCCCGTTAGAGGTCGTAAGTCGGAGTGGCCAGGTTGCTGGCACTTTCAGTTCTAGCTGTACGCTGTCCATAGTCATTAGGCTATTGGATCGCTTATTGCATTTGATCGTTACCACCGACGTCGAGGTATCGATGGTGGGCTTGAGCTCTTCTACCATTTTGTCCGCTTCGGCTTGAGATGCTCCGTAGGCTTTCATATGAGCAACCAATTTGATTTCGGATGACTCGTTCGGTGAGACGGTTATGTTCCCGTTAAAGGTAGTCGCGTCGACTTCTACTTTCGAGTTCACAGGAATCGTTTGAGAGAAATCCTGCTTTGCAGAAAAACCGGGGACATTGCAGCCGGAAAAAGCAGTAATGGCAATGGAGCTGAAAGCAATCCATGTAAGGGCTGATCGCATCATAGTTTTCCCAAGTTAAGGAACTGTGTATTGTGCTGATAATTGTACTGGAGCAGAGGATGCTGCAGGACTCTTTTCGTGGCTTGCCAACGGTTATTGGGAATTGTAGTTGAATGAAGCTTGATTTGCCCCTAGAACATCACCCGTACATATCCCATACGAGAGCAGTTTAGGCAGTCATGAGATCCATTTATATCGTATTGTTTATCCTTGGGACTTTGTTTCCGATGGTTTGCTTTGGCAAGCATTTTGGTGGTGGTTCCGCGGATGCATGGGCTCAGTTCTGGGCAGCACCGTTTGCTAGTTGGGTGATTTCCGGATTTAGCTGGGATCTCATTATTACGGCGTCTGCGTGCACGACGTGGATGATTGTTGAGTCTCGAAGGCTAAAGATGGGTGGGGTAGTTTGGCAAGTACTTTTGGTTTTTGCTGTTGGGATGTCTTGTTCGCTCCCCTTGTTTTTGTTTCGACGTGAGACACGGTTGCGGGCCCGGCAACCAGAGCAAAATACGGGACCAATCTAGGATCGTCGAAAGAAATCGACGCATGCTTAGTATTCAAGGGGTTTGGCGGGCGTCCGGGGATTGGCCATTTTTTCCAAGGAACCAGGGCGATTTACGAAAAGGGAGGATCGTATTCCAATCCACCCACATTGCGTTTAAAGGGAAACCAGAAATGCGTTACGGATATCGGCGGCAGGTTGTGTTGCAAATTGGTTTGAGTGTCATGAGTTTGGCGGGCGCTGTCATCGCTCAAGAGAAGTCGGCAGCACCGGGTGAAGTGGCTCCGGCAAAGACAGCTACCGAGAGATTTGATCTCGAGGTCAGAGAAGACATCTTCGCTGGCTTTGAGGGGGACGAAGACGCATTGAAGCGTGGTGAGGAAAAGTGCGAGCAGGCATTGAAGGATAACCCGAAGAACTCCGAGGCCAAAGTTTGGCTTGGTGCGGTGCGAGTCTTTAAAGCAGGCCAATTGTTCCAGCAGAATAAGCCGCTGGAAGCCATGCCGCTTTGGAATAAGGGGCAAAAGGACATGGATGACGCGGTCGCCATGGACCCGGACAATGTAGGCGTACGCATTCCGCGAGCTTCGGTATTGCTACCTTCTGCTAGGAATACGCCGGCGATGGTTCGTGAACCGATCTTGAAAAAGGTGCGTGAGGACTTCGAGTACATATACAACAAGCAGGCCAAACATCTCGACGAACTTGGGGAACATTCCCGAGGAGAGTTGCGAATGGGGTTGGCGGACACCTATCGACTGCTCGGTCAACTGGACAAATCGAATGAGCAACTGGAGGCAGTAGCCAAAGAGTTGCCCGATACGGAGTATGCGTCGGTCGCGAAAAAATGGCTCGCAGCGGAACCTAAGACCAAGCTGGCTCACAATTGCCTTGGGTGTCATAGCAAATAGCCTTGGTGGGGGCGATTCGCTATCTAATTTCAACATTGACCTGGGGCACCGATTCTTCGATACTTCTCAAGGATTAACCTTGGGAAGTTGTGCAAATTTTTGGTCTGATCGGGAATCGCCCTGAATAAATGTCTATTGCAACGGAAAACGATTTAGCCAGCTATTGCGTCGGGGTAGCCCGTCGAGCCAAGGTGGCGTCACAGCAATTGGTCGGATTGGCTGGCGACAAGAAAAATGCTTGGCTAATCGATTCCGCTGACCGGTTAGTGCATTCGACCGAGTCCATCTTGAATGCCAACCGATTGGATCTCGACAATGCGGTGCATTTCGGGTTAACCGCGGCTGAAATAGATAGGCTCAAATTGACCAGGGAACGGGTCGAGCAGATAGCGACTGGATTGCGAGAGATTGCCGCATTGCCTGATCCTGTTGGAGAAGTGATCGAAGGATCGACTCGCCCAAATGGATTGCAAATATCGAAGGTGCGAGTTCCGTTGGGTGTGGTGTTCTTTATTTATGAGTCGCGCCCGAACGTCACCGCGGATGCGGCAGCGATTGCTGTTAAGAGTGGTAACGCCATCATCCTGCGCGGTGGCAAAGAGGCTGCACACAGCTCGCGCGCGATCGTTGAGATCCTGCAATCTTCTTGTGTCGCCCATGGAATTCCGACCGATGCGATCCAGTTGGTGAACACTATCGACCGCGAAGCTGTCGGTTGTTTTTTAAAGCAAGATCGTTGGATTGATATCGTGATCCCGCGTGGCGGAGAGAGTTTGATCCGCCGTGTTGTAGCCGAGGCCACGATGCCGGTTCTGAAGCATTATGATGGAAACTGTCACATCTACGTCGACGCGAGTGCTGACCTTCCAATGTCGGTTGCGGTGATTGAGAATGCCAAGTGCCAGCGCATGGGCGTTTGCAATGCGGTCGAATCCATCGTTGTTCATCGCGATGTCGCAGAGCGTTTGTTGCCGATGTTGATGGAAAAGATGCCGCAGATCGAAATGCGTGTCGATGAAGCTTCGTCGGCTTTCATGCCTAACGCAAAGCGTGCGACGGAAAAAGATTGGTCCACGGAGTATCTGGGGCCCATCATGAGCATCCGAATGGTCCATTCGTTGGATGAGGCCATTGAACACATAAACCAATACAGTTCGCATCACACTGATGCGATCATGACGACGGATTTGGCAAACGCGCGGCGATTTGCCACGATGATCGATTCGGCTGCTGTGGTCGTCAATGCGTCGACGCGATTCAATGATGGTGGGCAGTTGGGCATGGGTGCTGAGATTGGGATCAGCACGGACAAGTTTCACGCCCGAGGTCCATGTGGTTTGCGAGAGCTGACCACGTATAAATACATTGTCTATGGAACAGGGCATGTGCGAACTTAGGAAAGGATTTCCGAAATGGCAGACGATGTTCTAAGCAGAAACGATGTGGAGAGTTTGCTCAAAGCCCTCGACGGCAATGCGCCCACTCCGACCCCCGCATCGGCACCCAAGCAAGAAGCCAAAAAACCGGCCAGCAAAGTACGGGTGTTGGCGTATGACTTCAAGAGACCTGAACGCGTCGGTAAAGAACAGATGCGCGCTTTGCAATCGCTGCATGATGGGTTCTCACGCAATTTCGGAGCGTCGCTCTCTGCCGTTCTACGCAGCATCGTTGAGGTTCGGTTGATCAGCGTTGATCAATTGACCTACAGCGAGTTCGTCTACAGTCTTGAGATTCCCACGTGCTTTAATTTGCTCAAGCCCCAGCCTTTGGAGGGAAACTGGGTTTTGGACATTAGTCCA